>NZ_BAAALT010000006.1:0-2035 GCF_039528515.1 Luedemannella flava | reverse complement strand
CGCTCGCCCTGCTCGCCTCGGTCGGGATTGCGATCGCGATGGCCACACCCACCCAGCGCTACCTGGCCCTTGCCGGGCTGATCGTGGTGTGTGGGCTGGTCGGGCGCCCGGCGGATCGGCCGCTGCTGGACACGGCGGTGACCCTGCCGCGTGCGGCGCGCCTGACCAGCGATGTGGTGGTGCGCGCGTTGTCGGTGCTCGGCATCGCTGGCATCAACCAGGCGTTGGCGAAGAACGCGAAGGCGATCGGGTTCCCCGCGCCGATCACCAGGGACGGGCCGGGGTGGCGGGCCGACGTTGACCTGCCGTTCGGGGTGACTGCCGCCGAGGTGATCGAGCGCCGCGACAAGCTCGCCGCCGGCCTGTCCCGCCCGCTCGGGTGCGTGTGGCCGGAGGGGATGCACGAGATCCACCCGGGCCGGCTGGTGCTGTGGGTGGGGGATCAGGACATGGCCACCGCCCGCCAGGCAGCCTCGCCGCTGTTGAAGGTCGCGACGGTGGACCTGTTCAAGGCGCTGCCGTTCGGCAACGACCCGCGCGGACGCCTGGTGTCCTTCGAGCTGATGTACACGAACCTGCTGATCGGGTCGATCCCGGGCGCCGGTAAGACGTTCTCCCTGCGCGTGCCTTTGTTGGCGGCGGCGTTGGACCCGCGTGCGGAGTTGTGGGTGTTCGAGCTGAAGGGCACCGGCGACCTCGAAGCGCTCGGCCTGGTGGCGGCCCGCTACGCCTCCGGCGCCGACGACGACGTGATCGAGCAGGCGTTGATCGCGTTGCGGGACCTGCGCAAGGAGTTGTCCAAGCGGGCCGCCACCATCAAGGGCCTGCCCAAGAGCGCGTGCCCGGAGAACAAGGTCACCCCCGAGCTGGCCTCGCGAAAGTCGCTGGGGCTGCATCCGCTGGTGGTGGCGATCGACGAGTGCCAGGAGCTGTTCTCCCACCCGGAGTTCGGCAAGGAGGCCGGCGAGCTGGCCGAGAAGGTCATCAAGCTCGGTCGGGCCCTGGGCGTGGTGCTGATCCTGGCCACCCAACGCCCCGACGCCCGGTCGCTGCCCACGGGGGTGTCGGCGAACGTGGGGACCCGGTTCTGCCTGCGGGTCATGGGCCAGGTCGAAAACGACATGATCCTGGGCACCAGCGCCTACCGCAACGGCATCCGGGCAACCATGTTCACCAAGCGCGACAAGGGCATGGGCTACCTCGTCGGCGCCGACGAACCGACCATCGTCCGGTCCTCCTACATCGACGGCCCGGCCGCACAGAAGGTGTGCGAGCGGGCGCGCTCGGCCCGCGAGGCGGCCGGCACCCTGCGCGGCTACGCGGTCGGGGAGCAGGCCAGCTCGCCCACCGCCGCGCAGCGGGCCGACACCCTGCTCGACGACATCCTCACCGTCGTGCCCGTCGCGGAGGCGAAGGTGTGGACCGAAACCGTCCACGAGCGCCTGATCGAGTTGCGACCCGACGTCTACGCCGACCTGTCCCGTGACCAGCTCACCGCGACGCTGCGGGCGCACGGCATCACCACCGGGCAGGTGTGGGGCACCGACCCGACCACCGGCAAGGGCGCCAACCGGCGCGGCATCGAACGCGCCCACGTCGCGGATGTGGTAGCGGAGCGTAACCGCAACCGCCGGGGACCAACCGCCGCATAACAGACACGCATGGTCGCTAGGTCTAGCGGCAACCCCCGCTAGACCTAGCACCACCGCTAGCACCCCGTCTCATTCCTGGCCAGCGCGCTAGTCCCTAGCCGCGCCAGCCTCGTGCACCCACAAACAGCCCGAGGAGACACCCGTCATGCCCTCACCGACCCTGCTCGCTAGCCTCACCGCCGCCGGTTACACAGCGTGGTACCTGATCTCCTGCTACATCGGGTTCGGACCCTGCCGGCTGTGCCACGGCACCGGCGCTCGTGTTCGCCGCTCCGGCCGTGGACGCCCGCGCCCGTGCCGCTGGTGCCGCGCTACCGGTCTGCGTAAGCGCTGGGGCCGGCGCCTGTTCGACGCCCTGCGCCTGGAGTTCGAGCGCAGCCGCG
>NZ_BAAALT010000005.1:0-12029 GCF_039528515.1 Luedemannella flava | reverse complement strand
GCACCAACCGCCGACCCTGCCCCCACGTGCGGGCGATCGACTCACTGACCGCCTCGGCGCCCACGACCATCGGGCCCACGTGCGCCAGTTGGGCCGGCTCCAGAACTCCCAGCAGCGACGGCACGACGCTGGCCACCGTCACACCCGACAGCTCCGCGAGCCGCCCGGGCTGCGACCGCTGCTCCTCCGTGGCGATCCACAACGACCCGCCACACCCCAACGCCACCGCCACATCCAGCACGGACGCGTCGAAACTGAACGACGCGAACTGCAACACACCAGTCCCGGCCTCAACACCCAGCAACGGGCCGAACACCGAGACCAGGTTCGCCAGCGCCCCGTGGGGAACCCCCACACCCTTCGGCACACCCGACGACCCGGACGTGTAGATCACATAGGCGAGCCCCAACGGATCCAGTGCCGCCGGCAGCGGACCCTCAGCGCCGGCCCGCAGCTCGTCCAGACCGACCACCGGCACCCCGTCGAGGGCCCGGTCGCCCAGCACCAGGTCCACCCCGGCGTCGGCCACCATCACCGCCACCCGCTCGCCCGGCAGCTGCGGGTCGATCGGCAGGTAGGCGCCGCCGGCCTTCCACACGGCGACCATCCCGGTGATCATCTCCAGGCCGCGCGGCAGGCACAGGCCCACCACCGACCCGGCACCCACCCCACGACCGCTCAGGTAACGGGCCAGACCTTCCGCCATCGCATTCAGCTCGGCATACGAGAGTTCAAGCCCGTCGAACACCACCGCCGCCGTGTCCGGATGCGTGCGCACCCGCGCCTCGAACAGCTCGACCACCGTCGCGTCGGCCACCTCGGCCGCCGTGTCGTTCCAGGTGTCCAGGACCAGTTCGCGCTCGGCGGCGTCGAACACGTCCACCGCGTGCAGGGCGACGTCCGGATCGGCGGTCACCGTGTCCAGCACCCGGACCAGGCGGCGGGTCAACGCCGCCACCGACGGCACCTCGAACAGGTCCGCGGAGCCGATCATCGACCCGCGCAGGCCCGCCGGCCGGCCGTGGGCGTCGGTGACCTCGGCCAGCGTCACCTCGAGGTCGAACTTCGACGCCGAAACCAGGCCTTCCATCCGGGGCGCGGCCGCCGCCACGCCCGTCAGGTCCAGCTCGGCCCGGTCGTTGTTCTGCACCGTCACCATGACCTGGAACAGCGGGTGCCGGCCCAGCGACCGTTGCGGCGCCAGCTCCTCGACCAGCCGCTCGAACGGCACATCCTGGTGCTCCAACGCGCCCAGCGACGCCTCCCGCACCCGCGAGAGCACCTGGCGGAACACCGGGTCCCCCGCCAGGTCCGTGCGGATGACGAGGCTGTTCACGAAGAATCCGACCAGGTCCTCCAGCGCCTCGTCGCCCCGGCCCGCCACCGCCGACCCCAACGGGATGTCGGTGCCCGAACCCAACCGCGACAACAGCACCGCGAACGCGGCCTGAACCACCATGAACACGGTGACGCCCTCGGCCCGTGCCAGCTCCACCAACCGCGCGTGCGTCTGCGCCGACACGGACAGCGGCACCACGTGCCCCCGGTGGCTGGCGACCGTGGGACGCGGCCGGTCCACCGGCAGCATCAGTTCCGCCGGCGCCCCCGCAAGAGCGGTTCGCCAGTACCCCACCTGCGCGGACAGCAGGCTCGTCGGGTCGGACTCGTCGCCCAGGAGATCCCGCTGCCACATCGCGTAATCGGCGTACTGCACCGGCAGCGGTGCCCACCGCGGAGCCTCACCCCGCACCCGCGCCGCATAAGCCGTGGATAGATCGCGGCCGAGCGGCGCCATCGACCAGCCGTCACCCGCGATGTGATGAACGACAAGCACCAGCATCCGCTCCGCCGGGCCGGTCTCGAACAGCCACGCCCGTACCGGCACCTCGACCGACAGGTCAAACGCGTACCGCGACGCCCGGGCCACCGCGTCGCCGACCTCGTCCGGCGTCACCTGGCTGACCGCCAGCTCCCACCGCAGCTGCGCCGGGTCAAGCACACGCTGGAACGGTTCCCCGTCAACGGATCCGTAGACGGTCCGCAGGGACTCGTGCCGCACGAGCACGTCCCGTAGTGCCGCCTCGAGCGCGGCGACGTCCAGGTCACCGTCGAGGCGTACCGCGGTCGACACGTTGTAGGTCGAGCTCGGCCCCTCCAGCTGCCCCAGGAACCACAACCTCCGCTGCGCGAACGACAGCGGTACCAGCTCCGGGCGCACCCGGGGCCCGACCGGCTGCCGCACGGTCCCCGTGACGTCGGCCAGCCGAGCCGCCAACGCGGCCACGGTCGGCGCCTCGAACAGCGTCCGCAACGGCAACTCCACACCGAGCACGGCCCGCACCCGCGACACCAGCCGCGCCGCGAGCAACGAGTGCCCACCCAGCCGGAAGAAGTCGTCGGTGACCCCGACCGACTCCAGCCCGAGCACCTGGGCGAACACCCCGCACAGCAACTCCTCCCGCACGGTGAGCGGGGCCCGACCGGCGGTCGCGAGCTGGGCAGCGTAGTCCGGGGCGGGCAGCGCGCGACGGTCCACCTTGCCGTTGATGGTCAACGGCAGGCTGTCCAGCACCACCAGGGCGGACGGCACCAGGTAGGCGGGCAGCTGCCCGCTGACGTACTCGAGCAACGACTCCGCCGACACATCACCGGCGGGCACCACGTAGGCGACCAGGCGGGTGTCGCCCGGCTGGTCAGCACGCGCGATCACCTCGGCCTGCGCGACGTCGGGGTGTTCAGCGAGCACGCTCTGCACCTCGCCCAGCTCGATCCGGAAGCCCCGGATCTTCACCTGCTGGTCGGCCCGGCCGAGGAACGTCAACGTCCCGTCCGGGCTCCACCGGACCCGGTCGCCGGTGCGGTACATCCGCTGGCCGGGTTCGAACGGGCAGGCCACGAACCGTTCGGCGGTGAACGCCGGCCGACCCACGTACCCGCGGGCCAGGCCGGCCCCGCTGGTGTACAGCTCACCGGGTACGCCGACCGGCACCGGGTTGAGCGACGCGTCCAGGACGTAGACACCGCTGGCCGTCACCGGGCCGCCGATCGGCACGCTGGCGCCCGCGGGCAGGTCCTCGGCGCGCACGTCGTGGGTGGTGGTGAACACGGTGCACTCGGTCGGACCGTACACATTGGTCAGTTCTGTGTCGGGCAGTTCGGTGAGCAGGCGACGGCAGTGGGCCGGGGAGAGGACGTCGCCGCCGGCCCACACCTCGCGCAGACCGGCGAGCGTAGCCACGTCGACATCGACGACCTCGTGGAACAGGCCGGCGGTCAACCAGGTGGTGGTAACGCCGTAGGTGGACATGAACGTCCGCAGTTCGGTCACGGACTGCTCGCGCCGGTTCGGGATGGCCAGGGTGGCCCCGTGGAGCAGGGCGCCCCAGACCTCCAGGGTGCTGGCGTCGAACGACACGGAGGCGAGCTGGCTCACCACGTCGGACGGACCCACGCGCAGGTGCCGGGCGACCCGGTCGACTCCCTTGTGGAGGATCACCGTTCCCTTGGGCACACCGGTCGAACCGGAGGTGTAGATGACCTGGGCCGGGTGCTCGGGGTCGAGGTGGCGGGCCGGCGGCGTGTCCGGGAATCCGGCCGCCACGCGAGGGTCGATGACCGGTACGCCGGTGAACAGGTGGCCTTCGGTGGTCAGCACCGCGATCGCCGCCGAGTCGCGCAGCATGAGGGCGATGCGGTCGGCCGGATAGTCGGTGTTGATCGGCACATAGGCGCCGCCGGCCTTCAGGATGCCCAGCCAGGTCACGACCAGTTCGGCGCCCGGGTCGACGGCCACCGCGACGGTGGTGTCCGGCCCGACCCCACGGTCGACCAGGTAGTGGGCGAGCTGGTTGGCCCGCCGGTCGAGGTCGGCGTAGGTCAGCCGGAACCCGGTGCCGACCAGCGCGACCGCGTCCGGTGTCCGGGCCGCTTGGGCCTCGAACCGGTCCGGGATGGTGCCGAGAACGTCCGCGTCGCCGCCACGGCTCCACTGCCGCAGGACCAGATCGCGCTCGTCGGTGTCGGCGACCCAGACCGTGCTGAGCCGGGTGTCGGGCGCGTCGGCCATGGTTTCGAGGACGTGCGTCCAGCCGCGGGCGATCCGCCGGACCGTCTCCGGCTCGAACAGGTCCACGGCGCCGATCACGGTGCCGCGCACCCCGGCGGGCGCGTTGTCGGCGTCGAACGCCTCCTCGACCAGGAAGTCCAGGTCGAACTTGACCGTCGGGGCACTGTGCGACGCGAGCGGGCCGGCCGTCTGGCGGGCCGCGCTCTGCAACGCGAGGACGACCTGGAACAGCGGGTGCCGGTTGAGCGTGCGCTCGGGGGCGAGTTCCTCGACGAGCCGCTCGAACGGCACGTCGGAGTTCTCGAAGGCGTTGAGGCCGACGGTGCGGATGCGGCCCAGTGCGTCGGTCAGCGTCGGGTCACCGGTCAGGTCCGCGCGGATGACCAGCGTGTTGACGAAGAACCCGACCAGGTCGTACACGGCCTCGTCGCCCCGGCCGGCGACCGCCGCGCCGAGCGGGATGTCGGTGCCCGCGCCCAGCCGGGACAGCAGCACCGCCAGCCCGGTCTGCAGCACCATGAACAGCGTGGTGCCCTCCGCTCGCGCGAGCGCCGACAACCTGCGGTGCAGATCCGCGGACAGATCCACGGGTACCCCGAAACCGCGGTGACCCGCGGCGGCCGGCCGCGACCGGTCGTAGGGCAGGTCCAGCCCGTCGGGCACGCCGGCCAGCGCGTCGCGCCAGTACGCCACCTGGGTGGACTGCAGGCTCGTCGGGTCGGACTCGTCCCCCAGCAGGTCCCGTTGCCACAGCGTGTAGTCGGCGTACTGCACCGGCAGTGGTTGCCACTGCGGCGCCCCACCGCGCGAGCGCGCCTCGTACGCGGTCGCCAGATCCCGGCTCAACGGCTCCATCGACCAGCCGTCCCCGGCGATGTGATGCACCACGAGCACCAGCGCCTGCTCACCATCGGCCTCGAACAACCAGGCCCGGATCGGCAGTTCGCTGTCGAGGTCGAAGGTGTACCGGGACGCCTCGGCGATGGCGGTGCGGAGCCCGTGCGCGTCGAGGGTGCGCACGTCGAGCGGCACGTGCGCCTGCTGCGGGTCAAGAATGTGCTGGTACGGCTCGCCGTCCACCGCCCGGAACACGGTACGCAGGGACTCGTGGCGCGTGATCACGTCGTGCAGCGCCGCGGCCAGCGCGTCGGCTTCCAGTGTCTGGGCCGGCCGGACCACGACCGGGATGTTGTAGGTCGGGCTGGGGCCGTCCAGGCGGTGCAGGAACCACAGCCGCCGCTGGGCGGAGGACAGCGGGATCCGCGCGGGGCGCGGTCCGGCCCGCAACGGTCGGCGGGCGCCGTCCGCGCTGGCCAACCGGGTCGCCAGGCGCGCCACGGTGGGTGCCTCGAACAACACCCGCAGCGGTACCTCGACATTGAGGACCGTCCGGATCCGGGACAGCAGCCGTACCGCGAGCAGGGAGTGCCCACCCAGCGCGAAGAAGTCGTCGTCCACGCCGACGCTCTCCCGACCCAGGACCTGGGCGAACGCGCCGCACAGGATCTCCTCCCGCACGGTGACCGGGCCACGACCGGACCCGGTCGCATACTCCGGCGCCGGCAGTGCCCGACGGTCCACCTTCCCGTTACGGGTCAACGGCAGCGCGGGCAGGGCCACGAACGCGGCCGGGACCATGTACTCGGGCAGGCGGTCGGTCAGGAACTCCCGCAGATCCGGCTCACCCTCGGCCACCACGTAGGCGACCAGGCGCCTGTCGCCCGGGACATCCTCGCGCGCGACAACCTCAGCCTGTGCCACCTGCGGGTGGGCCAGCAGTGCGGTCGCGACCTCGCCCGGTTCGATCCGGAAGCCCCGGACCTTCACCTGCTCGTCGGCGCGACCCGCGAACACCAACCGCCCATCGGCGGTCCACTTCGCCAGGTCGCCGGTCCGGTACATCCGCTCACCCGGCGCGAACGGGCAGGCGACGAACCGCTCACCGGTCAACCCGGCCCGACCCACATAACCGCGCGCCAGCCCGGCGCCCGCGATGTAGATCTCGCCCGGCACGCCCGGCGGTACGGGGTTGAGCCGCCCGTCCAGCACGTACAGGCCGGTGTTGGCGATCGGCCCGTCGAACGGCACGGTGCCCGCCCGGTCGGGGTCCACGATCCCGGTGGCGGCGATGACGGTCGCCTCGGTCGGCCCGTAGGCATGCACCAGTCGTCGACCCTGCCCCCACGTGCGGGCAACCGCCTCACTGACCGTCTCCGCACCCACGACCATCGCCCGCACCTGCGCCAGCGTGCTCGGCTCCAACACCCCCAGCAGGGACGGCACGACGCTGGCCACCGACACCCCGGACAGCTCGGCCAACCGCTGCGGCTGCGCACGCTGCTCCTCCGTGGCGATCCACAACGACCCGCCACACCCCAACGCCACCGCGATGTCCAGCACGGATGCGTCGAAACTGAACGACGCGAACTGCAGCACACCCGTCCCCGGGTCAACACCCAGCAGCGGACCGAACTGCGAGACCAGGTTCGCCAGCGCCCTGTGCGGGACCCCGACACCCTTGGGGATGCCCGTCGACCCCGACGTGTAGATCACGTACGCCAGTCCCGCCGGATCCGGTGCCACCGACGGCAGCGGGTGCTGCCCGGTGGACAGGTCGGCCGGGTCCACCACCGCGACGTCCGCCGTCACCGTCCGGTCGGCCACGACCAACCGGACGCCCGCGTCGGCGAGCATCACCGCCACCCGGTCGGCCGGCAGCTGCGGGTCGATCGGCACGTACGCGCCGCCGGCCTTCCACACCGCCACCATCGCCGTGACCAGGTCGACACCGCGCGGCAGGCACAAGCCGACCACCGAGTCGGGTCCCACGCCCAGGTCACGCAGACCCCGCGCCCACTCGCCCGCCCAGGCGTCCAGTTCCGCGTAGGTCAGCTCGACCCCGTCGAACACCACCGCCGCGACATCCGGGTGCTCGCGCGCCTGCCGCTCGAACAGTTCCACCACCGAGGTGTCGGGAACCGTCCCGGCACCAGCGCTGCCGCGGGCCAGCAACGCGACCCGCTCGTCGGCGCCCAGCACCTCGATGTCGCGCAACGCAACGTCCCGCCCACCGTCGAGCGCATGGGACACCACGTTGCGCAGCGCGGTGTACAGCAGTCGACCCACAGCCTCCGCGTCGATCGAGGTGACCGTCTGCACGGTGATGCTGAGCCGCTCCGGCCCGACATCGTTCACCGACACGACCAGGGGATAGTTCGTCCGCTCCTGCCCGAGGACCCGCCGTACGCCTTCCAGCGGCGGTTGTTGCGGTGCGCCCGAGGTGTCGCCCCCGAGGTGCCGGTAGTTCAGCAACGACGTGAACAGCGGCGTCCCGTCCGCGAGCCCACTGGCCTGTTGGGCCACCGCCAGCGGCGCGTGCTCGTGCGCCAACAGCGCGGCCAACTGGTCACGCATCAGGTCGACAGATTCCAGTACCCCGGTCACGTCGGTGCGGACCCGCACCGGCAGGGTGTTGATGAACGGCCCGAGTACCCGGTCGGCACCCTCGCCGGAGTTGAACCGGCCGAACAGCACGGTGCCGAACACCACGTCGTCCCGGCCGGACAGCACGGCCAGCACCCGTGCCCACGCCACGTGCAGCACGGTCGCCGCGCTGACCCCCAACCGCTGGGCCAGCACCCGCAATTGGATCACCGTCTCGGTGTCCACGCCGACCAGCGACGACGTCACCTCGGTCTCGTGGCCGCGCACGTCCATCAGCCCGAACGGTGCGGTCGGTTCGGTCACGTCGCCGAGCAGGTCGGCGAAGAACCGCTCGTGCTCGTCGCGGGACACCCCGCCCCGGGCCTGCGCCACGAAGTTGCGGAACGGCAGCGCCGGCGCGAGCTGTTCGGGCTGCCCGGACAGCACCGCCCGCAGTTCGTGCAGCAGTACGTCCATGCCCTGGTGGTCCTGCACGAGGTGATGCATGCGCACCAGGCCGTACCAGCGCCCGCCCGCGGCCGCAGCCGTGTGCAGGTCCAACAGCGGCGCCCGGCCGAGGTCGATGGCGAGCCCGGCGGTGGCCACGAGCGCGTCCACGTCGTCGGTGGGCAGCGCGTGCTCGGTCACCGGCAGGGTCACCTGCCGGCACACGACCTGGACCGGCTCTGGCAGCCCGTCCCAGAGCACCGCGGTGCGGTAGATGTCGTGCCGGTCCACCACCTGCTGCAGGGCGGCAACGAACCGGTCCAGCCGGTCACGCGAGTCGAACTCCAGCACCTGCACCGAGACGTACACGTCCAGGCCGTCACCGGCCATCAGGTGGTGGAACAGCATCCCTTCCTGCAACGGCGCGAGGGGGTAGATGTCGGCCACGTTGGCCGCTCCGCCGGGCACCCGGGCCACCACCCGGTCGATCTCCTGCTGGGACAACCGAACCAGCGGCAACATCGCCGGGGTGATCTGATCGACCCGCTCGGGGATCGCGTTGGCCGGCACGGTCACCGCGTCGACGGCGGTCTCCGCCGCCAGGCCGGCCGGGGTCGGGGAGGAGAACAGCGCCCGCACGGACACCGTCACCCCGTGCTCGCGCAACACCTCCACCAGGCGTACGGCGAGCAGCGAGTGGCCACCGAGCTGGAAGAAGTCGTCGTCCACACCGACCGACTCCACGCCGAGCACCTGGGCGAACGCCGCGCACAGGATCTCCTCCTGCGCGGTGGCCGGTGCCCGACCGGATCCGACCGTGTACTCCGGGGCCGGCAACGCCTTGCGGTCCACCTTGCCGTTGACCGTGAGCGGCAACTCCGCCAGTACCACCACCGCCGACGGCACCATGTAGTCGGGCAGCCGCTCGGCGACGAACTCGCGCAGACCCTCGACCTCGTCACCCACGACGTAGGCCACCAGTCGCTTGTCTCCCGGCACGTCCTCGCGCACGACGGCCGCGGCCTGGGCCACCTCGGGCCGGGCCAGCAGGACGGCCTCGATCTCACCGAGCTCGATCCGGAACCCGCGGATCTTCACCTGCTCGTCGGCCCGACCGACGAAGCCGAGCTGACCGTCGGGCAGCCACTTCGCCAGGTCGCCGGTGCGGTACATCCGGTCCCCGGTACCGAAGGGACAGGCCACGAAACGTTCGCCGGTCAGGCCGGCGCGTCCCACGTAGCCCCGGGTCACCCCGGCGCCGGCCACGTACAGCTCGCCGACCACGCCGGTCGGCACCGGGCGCAGCCCGGCGTCCAGGACGAACAGTCGGGAGTTCGCGATCGGCCCACCGATGGTCGGTTCGTCGCCCGGTGTCAACGGCTGTGACATCGTCGCGCACACGGTGATCTCGGTCGGCCCGTACGCGTTGATGAACCGGCGCCCCGGTGCCCACCGGTCGACCAGTCCGGCCTCCAGCGCCTCACCCGCTGACACGAGCGTGCGCACCGGCGCCAGGTCCTGCTCGGCCAGCACACCGAGCACGGCCGGCGGCAGCGTCACGTGGGTCACCTGGTGACGGTCCAGCACCTCGGCCAGTCCCGCGCCCGGTACCAGCTCGTCGGCGCCGGCCAGCACGAGCGCGGCGCCGGAGCACCACGCCATCAGCACCTCGGACACCGCCGCGTCGAACCCCGGCGACGCGAACTGCAGCACCCGTGACCCCGGCTCCACGGCGAACCGTTGCGCCTGCGCCGCGACCAGGTTCACCGCGCCACCGTGGGTGACGGCGACGCCCTTCGGCACGCCGGTCGACCCGGACGTGTAGATGATGTACGCCAGCCCGGCCGGGTCGACGGCCGCGTCCGGCGCCGTGTCCGCGGCCAGGTCCAGCGCGACGGCGACCGCCGGGTCGTCCAGCGCCACCGTCCGCAGCCGGCCGGCAGGCAGGTCGTCGAGCGTGTGCGCGACGCCGAGGACCACCTGGACCCGGCCGTCGGCCAGCATGAACGCCACCCGGTCGGTCGGCAACTGACCGTCGATCGGCAGGTACGCGGCACCGGCCTTCCACACGCCGAGAATGGCGCTGACCAGCTGCGGGCCACGGGGGAAGCACAGCCCCACCACCGACTCGGCGCCGATGCCCAGACCACGCAGGTACGCCGCGATCCGGTTGGCCTGGCCGTCCACCTCGCGGTAGGTCAGCGTCACCCCGTCGGCGATCACGGCCGGCGCGGTGGGGTCATCGGCGACCCGCTGGGCGATCAGGTCGAGCACGGTCCGGCCGGGCACCGCGGTCGGACGGGGGTTCCACTCCAGAAGACGCGAGCGCTCCCGCTCGTCGGTGAGGTCCACCGCGTGCAACGGCAGGTCCGGCGCCGCGGTCACCACGTCGAGGACACGGGCGAACCAGTCGGCGACGCGCTTCGCGGACGGCGCGTGGAACAGGTCCGCGGCCACGGTCACCCAGCCGGACAGTCCGGCCGGTCGGCCCTGCTCGTCGAAGGTCTCCCCGACCATGAACGCGGCGTCGGTGTCCACCGACCGTTCCGACGCGCCGTCGGACACCGCGCCGACCTGGATGTCGGGCAGTTCCAGCACCGCGCGGTCGGTGTTCTGCAGCGTCAGCACGACCTGGAAGATCGGGTGCCGGGCCAGCGACCGGGCCGGCGCCAACTCCTCGACCAGCCGCTCGAACGGCACGTCCTGGTGCGCCAACGCCCCCAGCGACGCCTCCCGCACCCGGGCGAGCACCTGCCGGAAGTCCGGATCCCCCGACAGGTCCGTGCGGATGACCAGCGTGTTGACGAAGAACCCGACGAGGTCGTTCATCGCCTCATCGGTACGACCCGCGACGCCGGATCCGATCGGGATGTCGGTGCCCGCACCCAGGCGGGACAAGGTCACCGCGAGGGCGGCCTGCAGCGCGATGTAGGGGGTGACGCCCTCGTCCCGGGCCAGGTCGGCGAGGCGCTGGTGCACGTCGGCCGGCACGTGCAACGGCACCCGGTGCCCGCGATGGCTCGCCCGCGCCGGCCGCGGCAGGTCGGTCGGCAGCGCCAGCTCCTCCGGAGCACCCGACAGGGCCTCGCGCCAGTACTCCACCTGGGTTGACAGCAGACTTTCTGGACCTTCACCGAGCAGCTCCCGCTGCCACAGCGCGTAGTCGGCGTACTGCACCGGCAGCGGCGTCCACTGCGGGGCCCCGCCGCGCACCCGCGCCTCATACGCGGTCGACACGTCCCGGCCCAGCACCGCCGTCGACCACCCGTCCGTGGCGATGTGGTGCACCACGAGGACCAGCACCCGCGCGCCGGATTCCGCCTCGAACAACGAGGCCCGGATCGGCACCTCCACCGCCAGGTCGAACGCGTGCCGCGACGCCTGCCCGACCACGCCGGCCAGCTCATCGTCGGCAACCCGGCGCACCTCCAACGCCCACTCGACCTCGGAAGGTTCAAGAATCTGCTGGTACGGCTCACCATCGAGCGAGCCGAACACGGTCCGCAACGACTCGTGCCGGGCGAGCACGTCCCGCAGCGCCGCACCCAGCGCCGCGACGTCCAGTTCGCCGTCGAGGCGCAGCGTCGTCGCCAGGTTGTACGCCGGGTTCGGCCCTTCCAACTGGCCCAGGAACCACAGCCGGCGCTGGGCGAACGACAACGGCACCCGCTCGGGCCGGGTCACCGCCCGCAGCGGCCGACGCACCTGATCGACCCCGGTGCCGGTCAGCCGGGCGGCCAACCGGGCCACGGTCGGCGCCTCGAACAGTGCCCGCAGCGGCAGTTCCACCTGCAGTTCCACCCGGAGCCGGGAGATCAACCGGACGGCGAGCAGCGAGTGCCCCCCGAGCCGGAAGAAGTCGTCCTCGACCCCGACCGACTCCAGGCCCAGTACCTGCGCGAACGCCGCGCAGAGCAGTTCCTCCTGCGCGGTGGCCGGCGGCCGGCTGGCCACGACGGCGTACGCGGGCGCCGGCAGTGCCCGCCGGTCCAGCTTGCCGTTGCGGGTCAACGGCAGCTCGGCCAACGCCACGAACGCGGACGGCACCATGTAGTCCGGCAGCCGGTCGGCCAGGAACTCCCGCAGATCCGGC
>NZ_BAAALT010000004.1:0-68477 GCF_039528515.1 Luedemannella flava | reverse complement strand
GGCCGGGCCCGCCGCCTGCGCCTGCGCGGCCCCGGCTGGGTGGGCGCCTGGTTCGGCGCCCGCGACCTCACCCCACCCGCCCGCCAGTCGTTCCGCCGCTGGTGGCGCGCAACAAGGAGCCCACGATGACGGCCCGCGACGAGATCCTCACCCGCGTCCGCACGGCCCTCGCCGACCGCCCGCCAACCCTTTCAACTCCTCGGGAGTACGCGCGGGAGCTCCCCGGCGACGTCGACATCGTGGCGCTCTTCGCGGAGCGGGCCGCCGAGTACCGGGCGACCGTGACCATCACCGACCCGGAGGCCCTCCCGGAGGCGGTCGCGCGCGCCGCCGACGGCCGCCGTCTCGCGGTCCCCGCCGACCTTCCGCCCGCCTGGATCGCGGGCCTCGACACGGTCACCGACGATCCGCCACTGCGGACGGACGAGCTGGACGGCGTCGACGGCGTGCTCACCGGCGCCGCGGTCGCCATCGCGCTGACCGGCACGGTGATCCTCGACGCCGGAGTGGCCCAGGGCCGTCGGGCGCTCACCCTGCTCCCCGACCGCCACATCTGCGTCGTCACGTCCGACCAGATCGTCGGGACGGTAGCGGAGGCACTGCGACGGCTGGACCCTGGGCGGCCGCAGACCTGGATCAGTGGTCCCTCGGCGACCAGCGACATCGAGCTCAACCGCGTCGAGGGCGTCCACGGTCCACGAACCCTCAACCTGATCGTGGTCAAGTAAGGACCTGTGGATGCGTCAACTGTCGGCGGCCCTGGGCAGCGCGGCGTTCTTCGTGGCCGCCCCGGGCACGGTGGTCGGGCTCGGCCCGTGGTTCGTCACCCGGTGGCGGCTGCCCGATCCGGACACCTACCCGGTCGCCCTCATGGTGCTCGGCGGCGTCCTCATCGTGGTCGGGCTGATCCCACCCGTCGCCGCGTTCGCCCGCTTCGCGCGGGCCGGCGGCACGCCGATGCCGGCGGCGCCGACGACGCACCTGGTCGTGGCGGGCTTCAACCGGTACGTTCGCAACCCGATGTACGCGGGGTTGCTGGTCGTCATCGTCGGACAGGCCCTGCTCTTCGCCCGGTGGGAACTCATCCTGTACGCCGGGTTCTTCTGGGCGGTCACGGCCGCCTTCGTGCGGTGGTACGAGGAACCGACGCTCGCGCAACAGTACGGCGCCGAGTACGAGGCGTACCGGCTGGCCGTTCCCGCGTGGATCCCGCGCGTGCCGCCACGGCGCGGCTGATCGAGGTGGAACACCTCCCGGACCTCGTCGGCGAGCGGGGAGCTGTCCGGGTTGCTGGGCATGATCTCGGCCATGTAGCGCCACCAGCGCAGCGTCAGCTCGCTGCCCCCGCCGGACTCCCAGCGCGCCGGGTCCTCCACCTCGTAACCGAAGACCCGGTCGAGCACCGGAGCACGACGTTGTCCGGGTGCGCGGTGAGGAAGTCGGCGAACGTCGACTGCGAGGCCGAGGTCGGGTCCTGGCCGGCCGGGGTCAGCATGAACGTGTCCCCGTCGCCCACGCCCAAGTCGGCCTTGGCCTGCGCGAAGGCGGCCTTCACGCGGGCGTCGCACGGGCCGCAGTTCGGCGCGGTCATGCCGGCGATGAGGAGCTTCTTGCCCTTCCAGTCGCCGGCGATCTTCGCCTTGGCGGGCTCGCCGAGCTGCTTGATGGCGAGCTGGCCGACCTGCTCGTCCGGGACGCCGCAGCGCGGCACGTCTGGGAACGTTCCATCGATCATGACGACTTTAGCGCCGTCCTTGGTGATCTGGTTGTAGACGGCGCTGTTCATGACGTTCGCGATCCGGCACTTTCTTCGGCAGCGTCTTGGGCACCGCGAACAGCGGTTCGACCTGGTACGGTCCGCTACCCGCCGCCACCTCGGCAGCGGTGAAGGTGCCGGAACCGGAACCGCGCGGCCACGTCGTACGGTGTGGACGAGCCACATCGGAGCTCCCAGATAAAAGAGTTCAACGGGGTGTTCGGCCACCGGTGCAGGGCGACCGCGCAGATGAGGGGTTGAGCCGGGCTCACCGGAGCTGTACCGTTTCAATCGCAATCGGTACGCGAGCTCCGCCGCCGCAGGCCAGTCAATACGTTAACGGGAGATTTCATGAGTCAGTCGAGTCGCCCGAACAGCGCCGCTGGTGCCGAATCAGGCGGCTCATCCCCGACAATTCGGGACGTAGCGGCGGCGGCTGGCGTCAGTCTGGGCACGGTGAGCAACTATTTGAACCGTCCCAACTCGGTGGCCGCCGCGACGCGCGAACGGATCCGCGGCGCCATCGATGAGCTGGGCTTCGTCCGCAACGCCGGGGCCGCGCTCATGCGCAGCGGGCGTGCCCGCACGATCGGGCTGGTCGTGCTGGACGTGGCCAACCCCTTCTTCACCGAGCTGGCGCGCGGCGCCGAGGAGGTCGCCCGCGAGCACGAACTGCTCGTCATCCTGTGCAACTCGGACGAGGACCGCGAGAAGGAGGAGCGCTACCTGGAGGTGCTCGAGGAGCAGCGGGTCCTCGGCGTGCTCATCAGCGCCGTCGACAACGGGACCTCGAAGATCGACTGGCTGCGCCAACGCAACACGTCCGTCGTCCTGGTCGAGAGCGCCCGGGCCAACTACTGCTCCGTGCGCGCCGACGACATCGCCGGCGGCGAGCTGGCCGCGCAGCACCTCATCTCCCTCGGCCACCGCAGCCTCGTCTTCGCCACCGCCTCGCTGACCGTCCGGCAGTACCAGGAACGCCTCGCGGGCGTGCACCGCGCGATGGCGCGCCACGGCCTGCCGCCCGAGGCCCTCACCGTCATCGAGCAGGGCGTCAAGGGCAACACCAGCGACGGCCGCCTGATCGGCGACCGCCTCCTCGCCACCGGCACCCTCCCCGGCACGGGCATCGTCTGCGGCAACGACCTGGTCGCCCTGGGCCTCACCGCGGTCCTGCTGCGCGCCGGCGTACGCATCCCCCACGACGTCTCCGTCGTGGGCTACGACGACATCGAGCTGGCCGAGCAGAGCGCCCTGGCCCTGACCACCATCGCGCAGCCGAAGCAGAACATGGGCCGCACGGCCACCCAACTGCTCATCGAGGAGGCGCAGAACAGCAAACGCCACGCCCACCAGCAGATCGTCTTCCAGCCCGAGCTGGTCGTACGGGAATCAACCGGGCCCGCCCCGGCCGCGTCACCGCCCACCCGTGCCCGCCGCACCGCGACGGCGAGCTCCACGTAGCGCGAACCCCCTGCCGCGCGTCTGACCGTTTTGTCCCAGCCTTGTCGTGGTTCCAGCCACACGGCAGTGGGCCATCGTCGCGGTGGCGATGGTCGCCGCGAGTCGCCCCGGCCGCCTTCCCCTCCGCACGGCGTGGTCAACGGCGCCCAGATTCGCGCGGTGCTGGATGGCGGGTACCTCAGTGACGGGCGGGCTCGAAGAGCTCGACGGGGTTGCCCGCCGGGTCGTCCAGGACGATCTGTCTGCCACCCGGGCCGGTGATGACGTCGCTGCGGAACGCGATGCCGGCCCCACGCAGCCGGGTCACCTCCGCGTCGATATCGGCGACGATGAGGTGGATACGGTTCCAGCCGCCGGGGTGCGGACGGCGCCCGTCGGGCATGGCCCGGCCGGCGGAGCTGGCCGGGCCGGACAGCAGCAGCCGTAGGTTGCCGCGGCGGACGTCGGCGAACGCTGGCAGGAACGTGCTGATCGACGCGAACCCGAGGTGGGTGGTGTAGAAGTCGATCGCGGCGGCCACGTCGTCGACCAGGTAACGCACGCTGACGGTGCCGTCGTCGGTAGGGCTGGTCATGAGGCCTTCCTCTGCTGGTCGGCGAGGGCGTGCAGCAGGAACTCGATGCGGGCGGCGAGGTTGTCGGCGACCCGTTCGAACGCTGCCAGGCCATCGGGGTCGTTGACCGGGTCCGGGATGCTCCAGTGCACCGGTCGCGGATGGTCGGGGAACTCAGGGCAGATTTCTTTGACCTTGTCACACAACGTGATCACATAGTGGAACGACTGACCGGTCACCTCGTCGAAGTGTTTGGGCCGGGCCCCGGCCAGGTCGATGCCGCGCGCCGCCAGCGCGGTCACCGCGTGCGGATGGATCGGCCTGGGCCGACTGCCGGCACTGTAAGCCTCCACAGCACCCGCGGTGCGGTGCCGTAGCAGCGCTTCGGCCATCTGGGAGCGCGCACTGTTGCCCGTACAGACGAACAGCACCCGCCCGCCCGCTGAGCCGGCGGGCGTCGGACGACCGAGCGCCAGCCCGGGGTGCAGTGCGGCGCCGGCGGCGGCGAGCAGATCCCCGCAGTGGGCGAGGTCCAGCGAGTAGTAGGTGTCGCGGCCGTCCGCGCTGCTGCGCCGGGCGGTCACCAAGTCGACCGTGCGAAGTTTGCGCAGATGGTACGAGACCAGGTTCTGCGGCTGACCGAGCAACGCGGTCAACTCGTGCACAGCGAGGTCACCGCGGGCCAACTCACCGAGCAGCCGCCACCGCACGGGGTGCCCGACGGCGGTCACGAAGCTGGGCGGCACGCTGGTGCCGGGTGACTCCGATGCCACACCCGTACATTACATCAAACCGATTTGATGCAATAGGCGGCCGCGGCCGGCGCGACGCGGGTCGGCGAGCACGGTGCGCCGCACGTGGGCGTCGAGCGAGTACCGCCCGGCGCCCACCGAGCACAGGAAGACGCTGCCGCACAACTGGGCGAGGTCGAGGCAGGACCCGTGGGCGAAGTCCACCAGCCGCCCTCGTGCGCGAACGACGGTGCGTTGCCCCACAGGGTGAGGTGTTCCGCCGCCGGCAATCGCGGAGTCCGGCAGTCCGAACCAAAGGGCCAATCGGCAAAGGCTAGGCCTCGGAAGCGCAATTAATTGGCGATGACTCAGGCCAGACTCACCCGGCCAGGGTGACCACTACGTCGCCCATCGAGGACAGCTTGGATTTCGTCGAATTCCCCCTGTCCGGAGGATGCCGGACTAGACTCGGAACTGGCGCGGACACGCTTTACTGGGACAACTCTTAGAAAGAGCCGTCATCTTGCGTGTGTTCCGTCGGAGCGAATCAGTGAAAAAACAAAGCACGTCCTCGACTCCAAGGAGGCGAGTGATGAACCAACTACCAAGACTCGTCTACGCGTTCGGTCTGTTGCCTATACTCTTCCCCGTTTTGACGTCGGCGGACGAAGTGAGCCTAAAGGCCGAGGTCACCAGTGTGAGCATGACAGGACAGCGGGTCGCCGGGCACTATTTTGCTGGGGGCCACGTCATCCGAACATTTGCCGGAACCTACGTTGGCGAGTTCACGCCAGAGGACTGCCTATCGGCGGCCGGGCAAATCCTTGGAATGTTTGAAACGTCCAACGAAAGCGTCAGATTGGGCCCCGGCCATTCGGTGCTCGTGCCATTGACCACCGATCGGCGCATGCTTGTGGTAGGCGTAAATGACGTAACCGGCGGGTGGTTCCATGTATGCATCAACATCGCCTCCACCCAAACCGACGTCTATTATTATGATCTTGGCAACGGCCCCTTCCCTGCTGGTGGCCATGTTGTTCGTCGCGCGGATTTCTGGGGAGAATCGTATGGCGTACAGTTCGCCGACAACGACCATGGTGCGGTCGCTTTCGATTTCCTGCGGCCCGGCGCAGGTCCGACGAGATGACTTCCGTGGCTAGGCACATCGATGTGCGCTACTCCACCATTGATCAATGAGTCATCAATCGTTCGACAACAAGGCTGCCCCCGATCGTATCGATCGTCCGGAGTAGTATCGACGATCACGGAGAGTGTGGCAAAGCGCTGGGCTGGTTGCGCCGCGACCTGCGGCGTCAGCGCTGCCGCTCGCGCTCGCGGTGGGCCGCGGCAAGGATCAGGTACGCGCTCGCCGTCCAGGTGTACGCGCGGTCGCGCAGCCCCGCGCCGGTCAGCACGTCGAAGTTCTCGGCGAAGCCGGACTTCTCACACAGCGCCCGGAACCTCGCGCTGATGTCGTCGGCGAGGTCCCCGTGCCCGGCGCGGCGCAGCCCGTCCTCGATGAGCACCGTGGCAGGCGCCCAGACCGGCCCGCGCCAGTAGCCGTCGGCCCCGTAGTGCGGCGACGTGGGTAGTTCGGTGGCCAGCCCGTACGGGGTGAGATGTGCCGCGATGTGCCGGGCCAGCGTGTCGCCGACGGCGGGATCCAGCTCGGCGCCCAGCACGATCGGCATGAGGTCGAGCAGGCTGCTGCTGGTCCACGTGTCGCCCGACAACACGCCACGGGCGTGGAACCGCTGCCCGTTCCACAGCTGTTCGATCAGGCCGGCGTACATCCGCTCCGCGCCTCGCCGCCAGGCAGCCGCGTCCTCGTGCTGTCCGAGTTGGGTGGCCACGTCGGCCAGCTCGCGCTGTTGCAGCACGAGGAACGCGGCGAGGTCCGCTGACTCGATGACGCGTTCGGGGTCGAAGGTCGTGGCGTTGTCCCAGCCGCTGTCGTTGCCGTGCTGATAGTGCGCCAGCGGGCTGCCCGGTGCCCGGCGGTGGGCCAGCCAGAACCGGGTCGAGTCGGCCAGCCTCCGGTAGGTGGCCCGCAGTTCGCTGGGGTCGATGACGAGTTGCCCGCGTAGGAGGCGCAGGGCCCAGCCGTGGATGGGCGGTTTGACGAAGTTGTACAGGATCTCGGAGTGGGCGACCGAGTCGGGTAGCGCGCCGCTGGGGTCCTGGTGGTCGAACGGGATCTGGAACTGGTCCCAGGCCAGCTCCGGCCGTCCCGCCGCGAGTGCGAGCGCGTTGAAGCAGTGGTCCCAGCTCCAGATCTTGTTCATCCAGTGCTTGGACATCAGTACGCCGGGACGGGCGAGGAATCCTCCGGGCCGGACGGTCGCCGACCACAACACGTACGCGGCCAGCTCGGCGGCCGGCGTCGACTCGTCGCGCCACGGTGCGACGTCGTCGACGAACGCGCCGAACGCGGCCTCGGCCCCGCGGTGCACCTCGTCGAACGACGCCCCGGCACGGTACGGGCCACGGGCGGTCCCGTACTCCTCGATCGCGATCTCCCACGGCCCGCCGTCACCGGTGCACACGACGCCCCGGTCCGTGACCCCCAGCGCCTGTCCCCCGGTGACCTCAGCGAGGCGGCCGGCGATGACGCTGACGCGGTAACGGCGGCCGGACTCGTACACCGTGAACAGGTGGGCCCCGTCGACCGGATCCCGGAGGAAGTAGGGACCGCTGAACGGGGTGAGGGAGACGTTCGCGGCCGTGACCAGCAGATCCGTGCCCGTGCCGGTGATCCGCACGGTGTCATGGTTCTCGTAGGCCAGCGACACGACGCCGCTCGGGTGCTGCCAGGTCAGCAGCGCCGGGGTGGCCTGCACGGTCGTGTGCAGGCGCTGCCGGTCGCCGGCGGTCGCGACGGGCACCAGCCGCAGGATGGGGTGCAGGCCGGTCTGGTGGGACACGAGATGAACGTCGTCCGCACGCGTCCGCTCGGCGATGACCGGTGAGAAGTTGAACCAGGATCCGCTGTAGGAGAACGGGATCTCCGCCAGACTGAACACCGGTCCCCGCGGGGCGACGGTCATGTCGAGCCTCTCTGTCGCACCTGAGTCAGTCCCTGACCGCGCCGACGGTGACGCCCGCGGTGACGTATCGCTGGGCGAGGACAAGCAGAACGGTCGCGGGAACCGACGCCACGACCGCGGTCGCCATGATGGCGTTCCAATCCTGGTTGTTGTTGCCGATGTAGTGGTAGATGCCCAGCGTGATCGGGCGCAGCGTGCCGCCGCTGTCCAGCGTGCTGGCGAAGACGAAGTCCGACCACGCCCACAGGAACGTGAACAGCGACACCGTGACCGTCGCGTTGCGGCTGACGGGCATCACCACCGACCAGAACGTACGCACGACGCCGGCACCGTCGGCGGCGGCCGCCTGTAGCAGTTCCCCGGGTATGCCGGCCATGAACGCGGTGTAGATGAGGACGGCGAACGGCACGGCGATGGTGGTGTCCGCGATGACCAGTCCGGACAGGGTGTTGAGCATGCCGACGTTGAGCAGGAAGGCGTAGTAGCCCATCGCCATGATGATCGCGGGGATCATCTGTGCGACCAGCAGCGCGAACGTGAGCGCGTTTGCGCCGCGGGGGCGCAGCCTGGCCAGCGCGAAGCCGGCCGGAGCGGCGATCGCGAGGGTGGCCGCGACCGTCGCCACCCCGACGATCAGGCTCGTGCCCAGGTACGGCAGTTGCTGGTCGATGACCGCCCGGTAGCCGTCCAGCGTGCCGTTCACCGGCAACCAGTCGGGTGGGCTCCTGCGCATCCGCTGGTCCTCGGTGAACGACACATTGATCATCCAGTAGACCGGGAAGAGCATGACCGCCGTGAGACCCAGGCCGATCGCGGTCTTCCACCAGGCCGCCTTCGCGGTCATAGCTCCCGCCTCCGCTGGACCCGGACATAGAGCAGGCCGAAGACGACCGCCAAAATGATCAGGAGGTTGCCGACAGCGGCACCGGGCCCGAACGCGGGCAGGGCATTGCCGAAGCCCAACCGGTAGGACCAGGTGGCGAGGGTGG
Organism: Luedemannella flava; assembly: GCF_039528515.1. Classification (NCBI taxonomy): domain Bacteria; kingdom Bacillati; phylum Actinomycetota; class Actinomycetes; order Micromonosporales; family Micromonosporaceae; genus Luedemannella; species Luedemannella flava. Next base: position 59,937 of record NZ_BAAALT010000004.1, on the reverse strand, counting down.
TCGAGGAGTCCACCGGGCCGCCCCGGGTCATGATCCAGATGAGGTCGAAAACCTTGAGGGTGTACACGAGCCCGAGCAGCAGCGTGATCACGGATACCGGGCGTAGCAGGGGGAACGTGACCCGCCAGAACCGCTGCCAGCCCGACGCGCCGTCGAGCGTGGCGGCCTCGTGCAGCTGCGGCGGGATGCCCTGGAGACCGCTATAGAGCACCACCAGGTTGAACGGGACGCCGATCCAGATGTTGGCGATGGTGACCGAGGGCAGCGACCAGGCCGGCGAGGTGAGCCAGTTGACGGGGCCGAGGCCGATCAGGCCCAGTGCGGCGTTGACGATGCCCGAGTCGCTGTTGAGCATCCACGACCAGGTCGACGCCGACACGATCAGCGGCAGCAGCCACGGGACGAGGAACAGCGCCCGCAACGTGGCGGACAGCGGGAAGTGCCGGGCGAAGAACAGCGCGAGCGCCATGCCGATGGAGAACTGCATCGCCAGCGATACCAGGGTGAACACGGCGGTGTGGGCGAGCGCCGGCGCGAATGTCGGGTTGTCGATGACCGTCCGGTAGTTGTCCAGGCCGATGAAGGACGCGTCGCCGTACACGAAGGACCGGACGGTGTAGTGGCGCACGCTGAGGTCGACGTTGCGGTAGAGCGGGTAGGCGTAGAAGGCGATCAGGTAGATCGTGACCGGGGCGAGGAACGCCCACGCGGTCAGCGTGGAGGTACCCCGCCCCCGGGTCACTTCGTCGCCGCCGCGGCGGCGGTCTGGGCCTCGGTCAGGGCCGCCTGCGGTGTCTTCGACCCGCTCAGCGCGGCCTGCACGGCCGTCCACAACGGTTGCGAGATCTTCGGGTACCTGGTGCCGAGGTTGTCACCGGTGCGACCCTTGGCGACCTTGACCGCGTCGACCCACACCTTCAGCTCGGGGTTGGCGGCGACCTGCTTGGCCTGGACCGCCTCCGTCGGCGCGACGTAGTTCAGCGCGGTGACGGTGGCCAGTGAGTTCTCCGTCGAGGCGAGGCACGCCACGAGTTTGCGGGTGGTGGCGTAGCGCCCGGTGTCCTTCTGCACGGGCACGCTGACGAACTCGCCGCCCGTGGGTGCCGGGGCGGTGCCGCCGTTCGTCGCGGGAACGGGGATGATCCCGTACTCGAAACCGGTCTTCTTGGCGTTGCCGAGTTGCCACGTGCCGTTCTCGGCGAAGGCGTAGTCGCCGGTGGCGAACTCCTGCCAGCTGGTGGTCTGGGTGTTGTTGATGACCGAGTTGGGCGCGTAGCCCTGCTTGAGCCAGTCGGTCCACAGCGCCAGTGCCGCCACCGCCTGCGCGGAGTCGAGTTTCGTGAGGTTGGCGCCCGCGCCCCAGAACCACGGCAGGAACTGGAAGCTGCCCTCCTCGGTGCCGATCGCCGAGAACGTGATCCCCTTCTTGCCCGCGGCCTTCACCTTGGCCAGTGCGCTGGTCAGGGACGCCCAGTCGGTGACCGAGGCGATGTCGACGCCGGCGGCGGCGAGCACGGACCTGTTGTAGTACAGCGCCAGGGTGTTCGCGCCGATCGGGATGCCGTACGTCCTGCCTGCGCTCTGCCCGGCGCCGAGCAGGTTGGGCGGGATGGCGGTGGTGTCGAGCGACGTGTCGTCGGCGGAGGCGAGCACGCCGGCCTCGGCCAGGGTGGAGATGACCGGGTTGTCGACGATCAGGACGTCGGGGGCCGTGCCCTGCTGCGCGGCCAGCAGCACCTTGGTGGTCAGGTCGGTGGTGTCGAAGCTGGTGCGGGTGACGGTGACGCCCGCGTCCGTGCCGCACCTGTTGAGCAGCGCGACCCAGTCGGAGCCACTGTCGTACTGGGGGTAGGGGTCCCAGATCGTGTAGCTGGTCTTCGCCGAACTGTCGCCGCCGGTCGGGGTGCACGCCACAGTTGCGCCGGCGGCGAGCGCGGCCAGGATCACGGCGATGGCGCGTCCGGTCATCGGTGAGCGCATGGATGTCCCTTCATCAGCCGGTGGAACGTAGCGGTGCCGTCAGATGTCGGTCGAATCGATTCGGCGAATCGATTCGACCGACGATAGGACGCCAGCCCTCGGTGGTCAATGTGGAACGACGCGGAACGCTTCGCGGCGCCCGCAACGCGGCCGGGCCGCATGGTCGCCATCGCGAATCGATTCGCATAGGATGGCGAGCACCCGACGCGCGCAGCGCCCACGATGTAACAGTTATTCGCAGGGAGATCCGGTGAATATCGGCGAGATCGCACGCCTGGCCGGTGTGTCGCGGAGCACCGTCTCCTACGCGCTCACCGGACGACGGGCCGTGTCGGACAAGACCCGCAAACGCATCGAACGGGTCATCGCCGAGTCGGGCTACCGGCCCAACGCGTCCGCCCGCGCCCTCAAGGAGGGCCGCACCCGCACCCTGGGCCTCGTCATCCCACCCGCCAGTCGGGCCCTGACCGACATGCAGCTGGGCTTCGTGGCCAGCGTCGTGGAGGCCGCCGCGCGCGTGGATCTCGACGTGCTGCTGTCCCCGTCGGGCGGCGACCACGACCGGTCCTTCGAACGCCTCGTCACCGGACAGCGCGTTGACGGCGTCATAGTGATGGAGATCCGGCTGGAGGACGCCAGGGTGGCCCGCCTCCAACAGACCCGGATCCCGTTCGTGACCATCGGCCGCACCGCACAGCCCGACAGCCTGTCCTGGGTCGACGTCGACTACGCCCACCTCATCGGCCGGTGCGTGCACCACCTGGCCGACCTCGGCCACCGGCACATCGCCCTGATCAACCGTTCGCAGGAGCTCGTCGCTTCGGGTTACGGTCCCGGCCACCGGGCGCTCGCGGGATTCACCGAGGCGATCACCGAGCGCGGCATCTCCGGCATGTCGCTGTGCTGCGCCGATGACGCCCCTGCCGGGCACGCGGCCACGCGGCGACTGCTCGCCGAGCATCCCGACGTCACGGCCATCGCCACCATCAACGAGGCCGCCCTGCGCGGCGTGCAGCGGGCGCTCGACAACGCCGGGCTGCGCATCCCGCGCGACTTCTCCGTCACCGGGGTCGTGGCACAGCACTGGGCCGAGGACTTCCATCCGCCGTTGACCGCGGCCGACGTGCCCGCCCACGATATGGGTTCCCGGGCGGTGGAGCTGCTGCTGGAGCGCATTGCGGAGCCGGAGTCGGCTGCACGGCACGTGCTGTTGTCACCACCGATCGCGCTGCGGTCCTCGACCGGCCCCGCCCGCTCCGGCTGACCGGCGCGGCTACGGCACCGCGCGGGTCCACTGCTGGTTGGCGCCGCTGCCGCAGGCGTACTGCTGGATGTCGGCACCGTCGGCGGTGTCGGCGGACACCACGTCGAGGCACTTGCCGCTGTGCCGTGCCACGAGCTGGAAGTAGCTGCCCGTGGCACGCCACTGCCACTGCTGGTTGGCGCCGCCGGTACAGGTGTACTGGATGATGTTGGCGCCGTCGGCGGTGGACGCGCCGGACACGTCGAGGCACTTGCCGCTGTTCTGGCTGACGACGCGGTAGTAGCCGCCGCCCGCGTCCTCGAACGCCCACCGCTGGTTGGCGCCGCCGTTCCAGCTCCACTGCTTGACCTCGGCGCTGTCGGTCGTGGACACGCCGTACACGTCCATGACCCTGCCGCTGTGCTGGGCCGTGATCCGGTAGTAGGTCGCGCCGCCGGAGCCGATCGACCCGGTCGCCGCGTCGATCGTCCAGCTCGTCTGGCAGGTCATCGACGCGGTCGTGCCGCTGATCGTCAGTGGCAGCCAGACGTAGCGGGAGTCCGTGAGGTTGCCGGGGTTCCACCGGTCACCCAGGTAGACGTAGCTGGTGCCGGCGCTGCCCGTCACCGGCAGGATGGTGGTGACCTGCGAGTTGCACGTGTTCGTCCCCGCCGGGGCGAAGCTGCGCCACGAGCTCCACGTGCCTTCGATCGAGGTGGCCGTGGCGTACTGGTTGTCGTTGGTGTTCCAGCCCGTCAGATGGGAGCCGAACAGGAAGTACGTGCCACCGACCTTGACCATGGCCGGCGACTCGTACTGCGGCAGTGTCTTCACCAGCGCCGCGACGCTGAGGAAGTCCGCGGACAGCCGGTAGATCTGCAACTTGGCGTTCGTGCGGTCCTCGCTGAGGAGGTACGCCGTCGAGCCGTCCAGGAACAGGTTGTCGTCGAGGCTGTCATGGCCGAGCGGCTTGAAGCTGCCCCGGTAGGTGTAGCTGCCGCACACGCTGGAGCTCGTCGCGACCCCGGCTTTTCGCTCCGTGTAACTCGAGTTGTCGATGTGCATGTACATCACGTACGTCGCGGTGGCGGCGTTGTAGATGACGTGGGGCCGCTCGACGACGCGGTTCGGGCCCAGGTCGCCGCTGGACTGGCGGGTCAACAGGTTGCCGACGAACGTCCAGTTCCTCAGGTCGGTCGACGAGTAGCACCGGATGTTCTGGAACGGCGAGCCGTTGGTCTTGTCCTCGCCGATCCAGTAGTACGTGCCGCCGACCTTCGTGACGCCCTCGCCGTGGGCCTGGATCACACCGCCGGAGGTGTCCGTCCACACCGCACCCGGCGTGATGGTCACGGTCGCCGCGTGGGCCGGCCCGACGCCGAGCGCCAGCACGGCGAGCGCCACCACGAGCAGTGATGCGGGTCGCTTCATCGTTGACTCCAGCGTCGGATCGGGACGTGCGCGCCAGCGGGCGCTGGTGCGCAACGTAGTACGTCATACGAGTGACGTCAACCAGTGACGACCGACGATGTATGGGGAGGTTGCGTGCCGAATCGATTCGTGGCGAGTCCCGCCCCTGGCGCCGTGCGCACACATCGACATTCTTGACACGTTCTGACGCCCTGCCCTACCGTTCGAACGAATCGATTCGACTATCAGGTCCGGTGACGTCAGCGCTCGAAAGTCCACCCGTACGTCGCTGGTCGACGGAGGAGATACCGGTGCATGTCCCACGAATCCACCGCTGGCGTAAGCCGGCCGTCATCGCCGCCGCGCTGTCCCTCGTCGCCGGGTACGCCGTGACGGTCGCCCAGCCCGCCCTCGCGGCCGACGAGTCCCTCACCGTCAACTTCGCCACCACGAGCGGCACACCGACCTACCGAGCGTCCGGCTGGATCTACGGCATGACCGAGAACGGCGCCAACCCGCCCGACAGCTACTTCCGCGACGTCAGGTTCCAGGCCATGCGGGCCGGCGGCGCGCAGCTGTCCGGCGGCGGCTGGGTCGGCGGCGGCTACGACCGCCGGTGGAACGCGACCGTCGCCCAGGCCCGGCGCACGAGCAGCCTGGGCGGCACGTTCATCCTGCTCCCCCACGACCTCTGGGGCGCCGACGGCGCCTCCATCAGCCGGTACCCGGGCGACAACGGCAACTGGACCGACTACGACAACTTCCTGACCCGGCTGTTCAACGACGTGAAGGCCGCCGGGATCACGGTCCAGTGGGACATCTGGAACGAGCCGAACATCACGATCTTCTGGAACCGGCCCCAGTCGCAGTACTTCGAGCTGTGGCGACGCACCTACCAGCGCATCCGCGCCACGTTCCCGAACATGCTCATCGTCGGTCCCAGTTTCGCCGGCGTGCCGTCGACCAGCGGCTGGTGGACGCAGTACCTGGACTACGTGAAGGCGAACAACGTCGTCCCCGACATCGTCAGCTGGCACTCGCTGCCCGGCGACCCGGTGTCCAACGTCGCCACGGCCAACACCACGTTGAACGCGCGCGGCATCGCCCACCCCAGGCCGTACCAGATCAACGAGTACGGCGCGGCCAGCGAGCAGAACCCCGGTGCGGGCGCGTGGTACATCGCCCGGCTGGAGCGGGCCGGCGCGGACGGCCTGCGCGCCAACTGGGCCGGCGGCGCCAACCTGCACAACGACCTCGCCAGCCTGCTGACCCGTAACTCCAGCGGGCAGTACCAGACCAAGGGCGAGTGGTGGGTGTACAACTTCTACGCCAACCAGACGGGCGAGATCGCGTCGGTCACCCCGAGCGGCAACTATGACGCGTTCGCCACCAGGGCGTCCGGTTCGGCGAAGGTGCTCGTCGGCGGCGCCCGCACGACCGGCAACGTCGCGGTCAACCTGCAGCGCCTCGACGCCGTCAGCGGCCTCGTGCAGAACAACCAGGTCCGCGTCGTCGTACAGAGCATCCCGTACAACAACGGGGGCGCCGTCACGGGTCCGTCCACGGTGCGCGACAGCGTCGTGACGCTGTCGGGCAACGCGACGACGGTCACCGTGGCGCACCCCAACGCCAGCGACACCTTCACGATCACGGTGCTGCCCCCGACGGGTGGCGGCGGCCAGGGCGCCCCGATCGTCGGTGCGCAGTCGGGTCGGTGCGTGGACGTGCCGAACAGCACCACGACCAACGGCACCCAGCTCCAACTGTGGGACTGCACCGGCCAGACCAACCAGGCCTGGACCTACACGTCCGGCAGGCAACTGCAGGTGTACGGCACCAAGTGCCTCGACGCGTCCGGACGCGGCACCACCAACGGCACCCAGGTCATCATCTGGGACTGCAACGGCCAGACCAACCAGCAGTGGAACGTCAACACCGACGGCACGATCACCGGCGTCCAGTCCGGCCTGTGCCTCGACGCCAACGGCGCCGCCACCGCCAACGGAACCAGGCTCATCCTCTGGCAGTGCAACGGCGGGGCCAACCAGAAGTGGACGCTGCGAACCTGAGCTCCGTCGTCAGGCCGCGTCGTCGCTCAGGTGCCAGATCTCGCGCATGGGAGCCCACCAGTGCCCGCTGCCGGGCTCCGCGACGGACTCCTGGCAGGGATCGGTGAGTTTCCACCACTGCTGGGTCTGCGGATCGGCGGCGATGCGTTCCATGTCAGCGTCGAAGTCGTCCCCCACGTACTCGTAATAGCCGATCAACAGGTCGTCGTGGAGAAAGATGGTGTAGTTGCGGATGTTCGCGTCGCGCAGGGTCTGCTCGACGCTCGGCCAGACCTCGGCGTGCAACTTGAGGTAGGTGTCGCGATGCTCCGGGCGCAGCCGGATGATGGAGCCGATCCGTTGCATTCCTCATTCCTTCCGGGGGCGTTGTCTTCCGGACGGCCGCTGGGGCCAGCGTGATAAACGTCCGATGTCTCTATAGTGATGTTCGGAATGTGCGACCCGGCTGAGAGGGACCTCGTGGCACTGACCGACGACGCCATCGCGAAGATCCGGCTCATGATCCAGAGCGGTGAGCTTCCGCCGGGCGCGAGGCTGCCACCCGAGCCGCAACTCGCGGCGCAGATGGGGCTCTCGCGCGGGGGCATGCGGGAGGCGGTGAAGGTCCTCGAGTCCGCCCGGGTGCTGGACGTGCGCCGCGGCGACGGCACGTACGTCACCAGCCTCGCTCCCCGGTTGCTGCTGGAGGGCGTCGGTCTCGCGGTGGACCTGCTGCGCGACGACACGTTGCTGGAAGTGATGGAGGTCCGCCGCATGCTGGAGCCGGTGGCCACCAGCGTGGCCGCCGTGCGGATGTCCGAGGCGGACCTCGACGAGTTGAGCACGATCCTCGACAACATGCGGGCCGCGGCGGACGACCACGAGAAGCTCATCGGATTCGACACGGCGTTCCATCACACCGTGGTCGCGGCCACCGGCAACGAGACGCTCACGTCCCTGCTGGACGGCCTGTCCAGCCGTACGGTGCGGGCGCGGGTGTGGCGAGGGCTCATCGAGGGCAGGGCGGCCCACAAGACGATCGACGAACACCACAGCATCTACCTGGCGCTGCGCTCGCGGGACCCGCTGCTGGCGCACGCCAGCGCCCTGCTGCACGTCAACACGTCCGAGGCGTGGCTGCGCGCCGTGGTCGCGGGCCGGGCCGACGACGCGACGTCGTAGGCCGATCATCGGTTGAGCCGGCCGGGCAGGCCGTAGACGCGGGTGGCCGTACCCGCGAAGATCTCCCGCCGGTCCGCGGCGGGCAGCGGGGGCAGCGCCTGCTCCAGTGCCGCCAGCACGTCGCCGTAGGACGCGGCGAGCAGGCAGACCGGCCAGTCCGAGCCGAACATCAGACGTCGCGGGCCGAACTCCTCGACCGCAGCGGCCACGAACGGCCGCAGGGCGTCGACGGTCCAGTCGGGGCCGGCCTCAGTGACCATCCCGGACAGCTTGCAGGCGACGTTGGGCTGGCCGGCCAGCGCCGCGAACGCGTCACGCCAGCCCCGCAGGCCGGCCGCGCCCTGATCGATGCGCGGCTTGCCCAGGTGGTCGAGCACGAACCGGACCTGCGGCAGCGCCCGCGCCGCGCGCGCGGCCGCGGGCAACTGGTCGGCGCGGATGACCAGATCGAAGGCGAGTCCCGCGGCGCCGATCTCGGCCAGACCGCGCCGGACCGCCGGCTGGTCGAGGTAGTCGGGATCGGCCTCACCCTGCACCTGGGAACGCAGGCCCACGAGCAGGTCCCCGCCGCGCTGGCGGCGGTAGCACGCGACGGTCGCGGCGAGGTCCGGCGCGGCGACGTCGATCCAGGCGACCACGCCGGCGATGGACGCCGTGTCCGCCGCGTACGCCAGGAACTCGGCCGCCTCGTCGGTGTGGCAGCGACCCCCTTCGACGAGAACCGTGGCGTCCACGCCGGCCGCGTCCAGTTCGGCCGTGAGATCGGCCGGGGTGAACGCGCGGCGGATGGACTCGAGGCCCGGCTCGTCGAGCCAACGGTAGCCGCGCTCGGGCCGCCAGAGGTGATGGTGCGCGTCGATGATCATCGCTGTCCGTCCGCCCACTCGGGGCCGTCCGGGAACCGGTAGGCGTCCCGCGAGGCCGGGTGGAGCTCGGCGCTCATGCCCGGCGCTGTCGGCGCCAGGTACCGCCCGCGTTGGACGCGTACCGGGTCCACGAAGTGCTCGTGCAGGTGGTCGACGTACTCGATGTAGCGGTTGTCGAGCGACCCGCTGACCGCCACGAAGTCGAACATGGCCAGGTGTCGCACCATCTCGCACAGGCCGACACCGCCGGCGTGCGGGCAGACCGGTACGCCGAACTTCGCCGCGAGCAGCAGGATGGCGAGGTTCTCGTTGACGCCGCCCACGCGGCACGCGTCGATCTGCACCACGTCCACCGCGCCCGCCTGCAGCAGTTGCTTGAACATCACGGCGTTGTGCGTGTGCTCGCCGGTGGCGACCCTGATCGGGGCGAGCGCCGCGCGGATCGCGGCGTGGCCGAGCACATCGTCCGGCGAGGTCGGCTCCTCGATCCAGTAGGGGTTGAAGGCGCGCAGTTCGCGCATCCAGGCGATGGCGTCGGGCACGCCCCACACCTGGTTGGCGTCGACCGCGATGCCGATCTTCGGCCCGACCGCCCGCCGGGCGATGTCCATCCGACGCACGTCGTCGGCGAGGTCGCCGCCCACCTTGAGCTTGATCAGCTCAAACCCCGACTCGACCGCCTCCACGCAGAGCCGGGCCAGCTTCTCGTCGTCGTACCCCAGCCAGCCCGGCGTGGTGGTGTACGCGGGATAGCCCTCGGCGCGCAGCAGCCGCTCCCGCTCGGCACGTCCGTCCGCGGCGCGGGTCACCAGGTCGAGCGCCTCGTCCTCGGTGAGCGCGTCACGCAGGTACCGAAAGTCGATCTGAGCCACGAGCTGTTCCGGGCTGAGGTCCGCCAGGTGCTTCCAGAGGGGCTTGCCGGCCCGCCGGGCCGCCAGGTCCCAGACCGCGTTGACCAGTCCCCCGGCGGCCATGTGGACGACGCCCTTCTCCGGGCCGAGCCAGCGGATCTGGCTGTCGCCGACGAGCCGGCGGGCGAGGGCGCCCGGATCCGCGACGAGTTCGGCGACCGGCTGGCCCAGCACCATGGAGGCGAGCGACCGCACGGCGGCGACCTGGATCTCCGTGCCGCGCCCGACGGTGAACACGAGCCCGTGCCCCTCGGCACCCGCCGTCGTGCGCAGCACGATATAGGCGGCCGAGTAGTCGGGGAACGGGTTCATCGCGTCCGACCCGTCGCGGTCCCGCGACGTCGGGAACCGGATGTCGTGGACGTCCACTGAAGAGACGCGCTCGGTCACGTCTGCGCCTTTCCGCCGGTGATGCGCGAGACGACCAGCGCGACGAGGATGACCGCGCCGTTGAGGAAGTTGGTCCACTGCGCGGGCACGCCCGCCAACGTCAACACATTAATGATCATAAAAAGCAGGAGTACGCCGGTGAACGCGCCGAACACGGTGCCCTTGCCACCGTTGAGGCTCACTCCCCCGATGACGGCCGCGGCGAAGACCTGAAAGATCGCGCCGTTGCCCTGCGCGGCCGGCACGGCCGCGAGCCGGCCGCTGATGAGCAGGCCGGCCAGCGCGGCGAGCATGCCCGCGACCACCAACGTCAGCCACACGATCCGGTCGGTGCGGATGCCCGCGGCACGGGCCGCGTCGACGTTGCCGCCGATGGCGTACAGCGCGCGACCGGGCCTGGTGTAGCCCAGGACGACAATGCCGGCCACGAACAGCAGCACCGAGATCCACACCGACGCCGGTACGCCGAGCCAGGTCGCCGAACCGAGGTAGGTCATCGACTCCGGCAGCGCGAAGAACGTCTTCCCGCCGGAGATGCCGGTCAACAGGCCCCGCAGCACGATGAGCATGCCGAGCGTGACGATGAAGCCGTTGAGCCCGAACCGGACGATGAGCAACCCGTTGAACGCGCCGACGAGCGCCCCGACCAGCAGGACGACGGGAACCGCCCAGACCGGGGGCACGGCGTGCAGACCGAGGCCATGGGTCACCGCCGGATCGACGATGAGCCAGGCCGCGACCCCTGGGGCGAGCCCGAATGTCGACTCGAGCGACAGGTCCATCTTGCCGCAGATCAGCACGATGGTCTCCGCGAGCACCACGATGGAGATCTCCGACATGCTCTGCAGCACGTTGACGATGTTGTCCGGCTGCAGGAAGACGGGGTTCACGATGAACCCGACCACGGCGACGGCGACGATGGCGGGCACGAGCGCGAGGTCACGCAGGCGCGCGAGCGCCGGCAGCCGTCGCGGCCGGTCCGGCGCGGCCGACGGAGACGGGACGGGCGGGGTCAGCGTCTCAGACATGGTCGAACCCGACCCCTTCCATCGCGGCCACCAGTTCGTTGTCGGTCCAGCCGTGGGCCCACTCGCCGGTGACGCGGCCGGCGAACATCACCACGACGCGGTCGCAGACGCGCAGGTCGTCCAGTTCGTCGGAGATGACCAGCACGGTCGCGCCGCGCCGGCGTACGTCGGCGACGACGTCGAGCAGGGTCTGCTTAGAGCGCACGTCCACGCCGGCGGTCGGGGCGATGAGCACGAGGAGCTTCGGGTCGCCGGCCAGCGCGCGACCCATGACGACCTTCTGCTGGTTGCCGCCGGACAGGTCGCCGACGCTCTCCTGCGGGCCCGAGGTCTTGACCGCGAGGTCGGCGATGGTCTGCCGGGCGAGCGCGTCGCGCCGGGCGGGCGAGATGAAGCCGTACCGCCCGACGCGGTGCGGCACCGTCATCGTGACGTTCTCGGCGACGGACAGCGCCGGTACGAGCCCTTCGCGGTGGCGGTCCTGCGGCACGAGCCCGACGCCGGCCGCGAGGGCGTCCGGCACGCTGCCGGGGCGCAACGTCCGCCCGTCGAGGACGACGGTCCCGCGCGCCGGGCGGGCGAGGCCGACGATCGCCTCCGCGACGTCGACCTTGCCGCTGCTGCCGCCGCCGGCGATCCCCACGACCTCCCCGACCTTGACCTCCAGTGACAGTTCGGCGCCGGATGTCGTGGCCAGGTCGCGTACCGACAGGCGGACCGGCGCGCCGGCCAGCGACGGCCGGTGGGCGACCTGCGGCAACGTGACGTCCTCCCCCGTCATCGCGGCGACGAGCGTGGGGCGGTCGACGTCGGCCACGGCGGCGGTGAGGACGTGGCGGGCGTCGCGCAGGACGGTGACCTGGTCACAGATCTCGTAGATCTCCTGCAGGTGGTGGCTGATGAACAGGAAGGTGACGCCCTGCGCGCGCAGGTCGTCGATCCGCCCGAACAGCCGGTTGATCCCGGCGGCGTCGAGCTGCGCGGTCGGCTCGTCGAGAATGATGAACCGGGCGCCGACGGACAACGCCCGCGCGATCTCGACGAACTGCCGCTGCTCCACCGACAGCATCGCGGCCGGCTGGCGCACATCGATGTCGAGCGACCACGCGGCCAGCAGCTTCTCCGCTTCCCGGCGCAGGGCCGGCCAGCGGATCAGGCCGCCGTACCCACGGGTGTGCCGGTTGAGGAAGAGGTTCTCCGCCACCGTCAGGGTCGGGATGATGGTTGATTTCTGGTACACGCACGCGACGCGTCGCCGCCAACCGTCGCGGTCGGCGGCGGCAGGGGCGGCCTCGTCGTCGAACGTGACGTGGCCGTCGTCGGGCGCGTGCAGGCCGGTGAGGATGCTGACGAGGGTCGACTTGCCGGCCCCGTTGCGGCCCACGAGCGCGTGGACCTCCCCTGGCCGCACCACCAGGTTGACCGCGGACAACGCGACGGTCGACCCGAACCGTTTGGTGACGTTGACGGCCTGCGCGACGGGCCGGTCGCGGACGACCGGCCCGTCGGTCCCGGTCGAACTCATGTGTTGTTGCCCCACAGGGACCGGTCGTCGAACTTGACCGTCGGCGCGCCGCCGATGGGAGCGCCGTCGAGGGTCACCAGCGGTGCGGCGAGCTGGTCCTCGAGCACGCCGTCGCGGACCTTGATGATGGTGCTGCCGTGGTCGGTCGGGCCCGGTTGGAAGGTCCTACCGTCGATGGCCGCCTTCACGTAGTACAGGCCGTACTTCGCGTACAGGTCGGCCGGCTGGCTCACCGTCGCGTCGATGAGGCCGGCGCCGATGTCCTTGAGCTCCTCAGGGATGCCGTCGTTGGAGACGACGAAGACGTGCTTCGGGTCGGTCGGCGGGACCTGCAGGTTGCGCTGTTTGAGGATCTGCAGCGTGCCCGACAGCGCGAACGAGGACTGCATGTAGATGCCCTTGATGTCGGGGTCGGAGGCGAAGCGCGTCTGCAGCTTCGACGCCGCGACGTCGGCCTTCCAGTCGGCGGCCTCGCCGAACACCGTGATGCCGGGGTAGTCCTTCTTCATGCACTCGTTGAACGCCTCGGTGCGGTCACGGCCGTTGATCGACGCAAGGTCGCCCTGCAGCATCACGACCTTGCCTTTGCCGCCGAGCTTGGTGCCCAGGAACTGACAGGCCTTCGTTCCGTACGACCGGTTGTCGGCCCGCACGACCATGAAGACGTTGCCGGTGTCCGGCCGCGTGTCGATGGTGACGACCGGGATCTTCTTCGTCGCCAGCTGGTCGAGGGTCGGCGCGATCGCGGCGGTGTCCTGCGGCGCCATGACGACGCCCTTGACCCCTTGGCTGATAAAGGCCTGCGTGTTGGAGATGAGGTTCGCGATGTCGTTCTGCGAGTTGCTGGTCTTCAGCTCGACGCCCAGGTCCTTGGCGGACTGCGGGACGTACTTGATGTAGGAGTTCCAGAAGTCGGTGTCCGAACGGGGGTAGTCGACGCCGACGGTGGGCGCCGAACTGCCGCCCCCGGACGGGTCCCTGGTGGCGCAGCCGGTCATGAACAGGGCGGCGGTAAGGACGGTCGCCAGGCCCGGGCGGAGCAGAACTCTGTGGTTCACGAATCTCCTTCCGTGGTACGCGGTGGCGGGTACATCAGATGTCTTTATAGACCACCAAAGATGGGCCGTCTAGTAATCGCACTTCACTGTGGACAGGCCGCAGACGGACACACACCGTGGGGAACAGTCATCAGATGACTGTGCCCCACGGAGCACCATCGTTGCTCCACCTGGGCGTGATCACGGTGTTCGTTGGTCACGTGCTGGGACTGTTGGTGCCGCGCAGGTGGACGGCGGCACTCGGTATCAGTGACCGGTTCTATCACCTGATCTCGGTCACTGCGGGCACGTTGGCCGGCGTCGTTATCGTCGCCGGGCTGGCGCTGCTCGTGGCCCGCCGGGTCCACCTGTCGGCGCTGCGCCGGAGCAGCACCGCGACGGACGTCGTCATGTACGCCCTGCTGGCGGTCGTGGTCCTGCTCGGCCTCTGGGCCAAGGCCGGGGTGAACATGCTCGGGCAGGGCCACGACTACCGGGAGACGGTGGCGGTCTGGTTCCGCGGCGTGCTGGTGCTTCGGCCCGATGCGTCGCTCATGACGGGCGTCCCGGTGCTGATGCAGTTGCACACGCTTGCCGCGCTCGCCCTGATGGCCATCTGGCCAATCACCCGGCTGGTGCACGCCTGGGCCGTGACAATCGGCGTGCTTTGGCGACCCCGGCCGGTCCGGGTCGACCGGCCCCATGCCGGGTGACGTCCGTCCCTTGTCGAGCGACGCGGGCCGGATCGACCGTAGAAGGATCGAGAGGAGGCGACCCATGGTGACGGTGAAGGTGGCCGCCGCGGAGTTCCTAGCGCACCGCCGCATCGCAGTGACCGGAGTGTCCCGCAATCCTCAGGGGCACGGCAGCAACGCTATATACCAGCGACTGCGTGAGCGCGGCTACGAGGTCTCTGCAATCAATCCGAACGCGAACGAGGTCGCGGGCGATCGGTGTTACCCGGATCTGGCATCGGTGCCCGGTGGGGTCGAGGCAGTGGTGATCGGCACCAGGCCCGATTACGCCGAGGCGACCATGCGCGAGTGCGCCGAACTGGGCATCAAGTACGTGTGGATGCACCGTTCGTTCGGCGCAGGCAGCGTCTCCGACGCGGCCACCGAGTTCGGACGCAAGCAGGGGATCACGGTCATCGACGGCGGTTGCCCGCTGATGTTCGACCCCACCGCCGACGGCGCGCACAAGGTGATGCGGTTCGTGTTCACGCGCACGGGCAAGGTCCCCAAGCGGGTGTAGAGGCCGGGGCTATGCGGTGGACCGTGCACCAGATCGGCTGACGAACACGTGCGGCGGCGGCCCAGCTTCGGCAGGTCGCCGTCCCGCTGGTCGTTACGGCGCTCATGGCGGCATACCTCGCGGGTCGCGACGGCCGGCCTGGTCCTGATCGTTGGCCTCACGCTCACGGCGCGGGCGGCCGCGATGATCGCCTGAGGGCCCTGAGAACGGAGGACCGGCGCACACTGTCCGGGTGCCGCCTATCGCGTCGGGCCGCCGAGTGGGCGCGGCGGCCCGACGCGCCGGTCAGGAGACCGGAGGATAGGCGTTCTGCACCAGCTGCGCGAACTGGGTCGCGAACCACTGGCCGGACAGCGGCGCGTCGGGCTGCGCCCCGGTCGGGCTGTTGCCGTTGAGCGCGTTTCCGGTGTACGTCGGGTCGCACATCCGGTCGAACTTCTTGCCCCCGTCATTCGGGATGTCGGTGCTCGCCCCGTCCGGTTTCGGCCGCTCGCCGAGGCCCGCCCCGGACGGGTTGCACCAGTTGCCCCGGTGGAACCGCCGGTCGATGCGGGTCTCGTCGACGAACGTTTCCAGCGACGTCGAGGTGCTCGGCCCGGTCGGTCGGGCTGAGCCGCCCCACCCGTTGCGGCTGGTGTCGATGAGCACGCCCAGGGTCGTCGGATAGCCCTTGGCGATCAGGGCCGTACGCATGGCCAGGGCGTAGCTCTGCTCGTCGATGTACTGGTTCCACTGGTAGTACTTCGCCGAGCGGACGGGGTTGCCGCCGACCATCTGGGTGGCGGTCATGTACGGCTCGATGGTGGGCGTGGTGTTGGCGGTGTTCGAGATGAACCCGTCGATCGCCGCGAAGCCACCGGCCTGCGTGGCGAGGTCGGTGAACAGCTGCACGGTCGGGTTGAGGTTGCTGTCCCACCCCAGCCAGCCGGAGTGGGCCATGTCCACGTACGTGTAGACGTTGCTCACCGAGTGCAGCTGTTCGAGCGCGTACGCGACACCAGCCATGTACGCCCCCGTCGACTGCGCCTCGGCGCACTTGGGGAAGCTCAGGTTCGTCACCAGGTTGGCAGCGAGTCCGGCTCGACGACCGTGACAATACGCAGGCTCGAGTACTTCGGCTGCTTGAGGATCGTCACGATCGGGTCGATGTACTCGGCCTTGTAGCGGGCCAGGCCGTTGTTGGCGATGAGCAGCTCACCGTTGGATGCCAGGGCCGAGCAGTCGCGGTTGGGCAGGTCGTAGATCACCAAGGTGATCGTGACCTGCTCTGGCTTCCGGCCGTGCCGCCGGTCGCGGCGGCCTGGTCCGCGGTCGTCAAAATCGCCGTGTGGTGGTGGTCGGTATGGGCCTGTCGCTGATCGGCATGGCGGCCGCCGAGGTGGGCCTGCTGCCCCCGGCCGTCGGTGCGCTGGCCCAGGAGGCGATCGACATCGTGGCGATCGCGCTCGCCCTGCGGGCGCTGCCGCCGATCCTGCGGCTGCACAACATGAAGGAGGAGGAAAGCGCCTTCAGCCTCATGCCAACGGCGGTGCCGCCCGCAACGTAGTCACAGGGACGCTGGACCGATCACAGCGTGTCGGCCGGCCCGGCGCGGGTGTAGTTGCTGGAGTTGAGATCGAGTCGGTGGAGCCGGTCGACCTGCCCTGTGAGGTGCCGGTGACCAGGACCGAAGTCCCTGGCGCCGGGCACCGCCCGGCGTTCGACTGAGGTTGCATCCGGCCAGCTACATGCTCGCGAAGGAGGCACAGTGATGAACACAGCGCGCCACTCAGCGTCGCGCAGGCCCGCGAGTACGCCGAGCAGCTACTCGCCCGTGAGATCGAAGAACTTCCGGCGTTCCAACGCGGTGGAGTGCCCATCGCTACCGAGGTGGGGAGGCCGCGCCGCGACCGTGCTGACCGCGGCCGCCCGCAGAGCGGACCTGCTCGTACTCGGCAGTCACGGACACAGCCGAACGTGGCACACCGTGCTCGGCTCCGTGACGGAGGAGTGCGTTCGGAACGTGACATGCCCGATCGTTGTCTTACCAGATCAGTACGAGCAAACGACGGGCTCGACGGAGCCGGGCGCACCGGCCCACGCCGAACCATCCTGAACGATCCGATCGGCACTTGGGCTTCAGAGGCTTTGGGCCCCTCCGCGCATACGGCGTGGTGGTTACGCTCGCCATGTGCCCCGATGGCGGGCCAACGGGCGACTTTGCGGGAGAGGAACACCGTGACCACCATTGCCGATGGCCGTACTGACCTGTTGTCGAGCCTGGCGGAACCCACCGAAGCTGAGGTCGCTGGCCTCGACGCCTGGTGGCGCGCCAACAACTACCTCACGATCGGCCAGATCTACCTGCAGGGAAATCCGCTGCTCCGGGAGCCGTTGACCGCAGCGCACATCAAGCCGCGACTGCTCGGTCACTGGGGCACCAGCCCGGGCCTGTCGCTGGTCTACGCGCACGTCTCCCGGCTGATCCGGCTCACCGGCCAGCAGGCCATCTACCTCGCCGGACCCGGGCACGGCGGGCCGGCCCTCGTCGCGGCCGGCTACCTCGAGGGGACCTACACCGACGTGTACCCGGCGGTCACCCAGGACGAGGCCGGGATGCTGCGGTTGTTCCGCCAGTTCTCCAGTCCGGGCGGCATTCCCAGCCACGTCTCGGTGACCACACCCGGCTCGATCCACGAGGGCGGCGAACTGGGGTACGTGCTGGTGCACGCCTTCGGCGCCGTGATGGACAACCCGGACCTGCTCGCGATCGCCGTGGTGGGCGACGGTGAGGCGGAGACCGGTCCGTTGGAGGGCTCCTGGAAGGGCATCTCCTTCATCAACCCGGCACACGACGGTGCCGTGCTGCCGATCCTGCACCTCAACGGCGCGAAGATCTCCGGACCGGCCGTGCTGGCGCGCAAGGACCCGGCCGAGGTCCGCGACCTGATGCGCGGGCACGGGTACGAGGTGATCGAGGTCGAGGGAGAGGACCTGCCCGGCATGCACCTGCGGTTCGCCGCGGCGCTCGCCCAGGCCTGGGGGCGCATCCGCGACATTCAGACCGCCGCCCGCGAGGGCAGTGACGCCGGACCCCGCCCCACCTGGCCGATGATCATCCTGCGCTCCCCGAAGGGCTGGACGGGACCGGCCGAGGTCGACGGCGTGACGGTGACCGGCACGTGGCGGTCGCACCAGGTGCCCCTGTCGGGGGTGCGCGACAACGCCGAGCATCTGGCGATCCTGGAGAGCTGGCTGCGCTCGTACCGTCCGGAGGAACTCTTCGACGCGGCCGGCGCGCCCACCGCGCTCGTCCGCGACGAAGCGCCGGAAGGCGACCTGCGGATGAGCGCGAGCCCGCACGCGAACGGCGGCCTGCTCACCCGCGACCTGGACCTGCCCGACTTCCGCGACTACGAGATCAAGGTCGACAGCCCCGGGACCAGCCGGGCCGAGTCGACCCGCAAGCTCGGCGAGCTGATGCGCGACATCTACACCCGCAACCCCGACCGGTTCCGGCTGTTCTGCCCCGACGAGACGAACAGCAACCGGCTCGGCGCGGTGTTCGAGGTGTCCGACCGCGCGTTCATGGAGCACGTGACGCCCGACGACGTCGCCATCAGCCGCGACGGGCGCGTCATGGAGGTGCTCTCCGAGCACAGCTGCCACGGCTGGCTGGAAGGTTACAACCTCACCGGCCGGCACGGCATGTTCGCCACGTACGAGGCGTTCGCCATGGTCAGCGCCTCGCAGACCGTGCAGCACGGCAAGTGGCTGCAGGAGGCCAAACACCTTCCGTGGCGGGCCAAGGTGCCCAGCCTGAACGTGCTGCTCACCTCGACGGCCTGGCGTAACGACCACAACGGGTTCTCCCACCAGGGCCCCGGGCTGATCCAGGTCGTGCTCACCCAGCGCGGCGACGTCGCCCGGGTGTACCTGCCGCCGGACGCCAACACCCTGCTGTCCGTCGCGGACCACTGCTTCCGGTCCCGCTCGTACATCAACCTGATCGTCATCGACAAGCAGCCGCAGTTGCAGTGGCTCACGATGGACGAGGCGGTCGAGCACTGCACCCGGGGCGCCGGCGTGTGGGAATGGGCGGGCACCGACGACGGCACCCGCGACCCCGACATCGTCCTGGCCTGCGCCGGCGACGTGGTCACTATGGAAACCGTCGCCGCCGCCCAGATCCTGCGGGAACGGCTGCCCGACATGCGGGTCCGCGTGGTCAACGTGGTCAACCTCATGACGCTGTCGCGTCCCAAGGACCACCCGCACGGCATGAGCGAGATCCAGTTCACGGAGCTGTTCACCGACACCGTCGACGTGGTCTTCGCGTTCCACGGCTACCCCGGCGCCATCCACCAGCTCGTTCACGGCCGTCCGGACGCCGACCGGTTCCGCGTGCGCGGCTTCATCGAACAGGGCACCACCACGACACCGTTCGACATGACGGTCCGCAACCGGACCTCGCGGTACCACCTCGTGATGGACGCGATCAACAACGCCAAGCGGCTCCCCCGCGGCGCAGCCGACCTGAAGGCGTGGTGCGAGGCCCAACTGGCGCGCCACGAGGCGTATGTCGTGGAGCACCTCGAGGACATGCCCGAGGTACGCGACTGGGCGGTCGGCAGCCCGTCCTGACCGGGTCCGTCCGGGCGGTGGCAGCACCACCGCCCGGACGGAAGCACGTCAGCGACGTCCGGGGTTATCCGCTTCGACCGCCGCAGCGAGTCCACATGTGTCAGCTCAAGAACGGACGGTCACCCAGGTTGGCTTCCGCCTCCGCCCAGTTCCGGTAATCGCCGAGCGGCGCCCCCAGGGCCGCGACGACCGCCCGCTCGCCGAGACCGAGCCGGTCACGGTCGAGCCTCCCCGCGAACACCCGGTGCTGACGGGCTCTGGCCAGCATCACGGCCGAGCCGGCGTCGACCGGGTGCTCGTCCGGTTTCGGCGGGTCGCCGATCGGCCCGCTGGAGAATAGCCATACCGGCCGCTCGCCGTGTTTGCTGGCGGCGCAGACCATCACGCGCATGACGTCTCCTCCCTGGTCGCGAAGGGTCCCACCTCACGGTGACACCGGTTACCGCTCGCTGAAAGGGCCGGCCGCCGCATCAACCGGGACCTTCGCCCCGCCCGTCGCCGATGGTCCTGCCGATGAGAGCCCAAGTCCCCTGCTACGGGTGATGCCCTCGGGTCACCATGAAATCGGATATCCATGACGTCCGAGGTGAGGTGAGAGCGCGATGGACCGGTCCTGGCACGGGATGGCGGGTTGGGGGCCGCTGTTCATGGGGATGAACACCGTACTCATCTGGCTGCTCCTGATCGGCGGCGCCGCGCTGCTGTACTACGCGCTGCGCCGGACCGACCGACCAGCAGACAGGGCGACCCGGGACGACGGGGCACAGCGGGTGCTCGCCGACCGGTACGCGCGCGGCGAGATCGACGAGGACGAGTACCACAAGCGCCTGCGGGTGCTGCGCGGAGCGTAAGTGGATGGAACCCGGCGGGCCGCTAGGCGGCCCGCCGGTCGTGTCATGTCAAGAGTCGGCTGGGCGGATGGAGCTGCACCCGCGACAATCTCAGCATAGGTCGCGAGTGGACGGTGGCGGTGGTGTGGCGCGTCAGGCGTCGGCAAGACGAGCGTGGCAATCGCGTTGGCCGCGCTGCACGGCGTACCCCTGGTTCCGGCTGACGACGTCGTCACAGGACTGCGGGCGATGACCACCACGCAACAGCAGCCCGAGCTGCATTACTGGGATGCCCACCCGGAGGCGGGTGAGTGGCCGCCAGCCAGGATCGCGCAGTTGCACCTCAGCGTGGCCGAGGTACTGCGGCCGGCGTTCGAAGCCATCGTGCGGGAGCATGCGGAGAACCTGGACCCAGTCACCCTTGAGGGCGATTACCTGCTGCCGGACTTTGCGCAACATCCGGGGGTACGGGCCGTGGTGCTCGCCGAGCCCGACACCGCGAGGCTCGTTGCGAACTACGCCGCACGGGAGCCAGGCCCCGGCGAGCAGCGACTGCGCGCGGAGGTGTCACGCCTGGTCGGCGCGGAACTGACGCGACGCGCGTCCGCTGCCGACGTCCCCGTGGTCGCCGCAGTGCCGTGGCGCGACGCCGCCGACCGCGTGGCCGCCGCGCTGGCGATGGCGACAAGACCGTGAACCCACTGCGGACTACTGGTCGCTAGGCAGCGGAGATCGTGGCTGGGTGTCAGCGCGCTTCCAGAATCGCACATGGCTGGTCCGCCGTGTCAGGTCTCCTGCGGGTCAGTTGCCTGGAGAGGTGGGGAGACCGTGGTGGTTGAGGTACAACACGATCCGCCGTGTG
Organism: Luedemannella flava; assembly: GCF_039528515.1. Classification (NCBI taxonomy): domain Bacteria; kingdom Bacillati; phylum Actinomycetota; class Actinomycetes; order Micromonosporales; family Micromonosporaceae; genus Luedemannella; species Luedemannella flava. Next base: position 38,748 of record NZ_BAAALT010000004.1, on the reverse strand, counting down.
ATCGAACGTGGACCGGTCGTGAAAGTCCACACGGATCGGGTTCGCGTGGCGCGGCCCGTCGATGGAGACGCTGATGTCGATGTCCGGCCACAGCTCGTCGATCAGGCGCAGCCACGCCTCGGACAGCAGCAGCTCTATCGCGCGCCTCCGCCAGCGTGGACAGCACTCTACGACGCTCACGTGACGCGTCGTCGACCGTGGTTCCATGCCGCGCCGACCGCCGACTGCTGACCGTCCACAGTGGCGCCGTGGCCAGGAGGCAAGCCGGACGTCCTGTCATCCATATCTGGCCCGCCGGAGCGTCGGACCCGACACCATAGTGACCCGGACCGGACCACACCCACTTGCGACATGAACATGGCGGTTGCCGGCATGTCGAACTGGTTGTTGACCCGTGCAGTGGCTTCGGTCGACGCGCCGGTCGAAATTCCTGGCGAAAACCGGGACCAAAGCCCCTGCTCAGCCCATCCGGGGTTACCTACCGTTCTCACGTCTATCAAATGTTGTACGCGCGACCGTTGCCCGCGGCCAGCCTGCGGTGAGCGCAGGCAGTTCACGTGGGCCAACGGGAAGGGAGCCGAGAATGGTAAACGGCGCGGTGGGTGCGATCACGGACCGGCCCGTGCGAGTGCTGGCTGATATCTGGCCCCGATCCGCCGGACGTGAGGTGGCACTGGTCGTCGGGGCCGCCGCCATGGTGGGCGTTGCGGCGCAGATCACGGTGCCCGTGCCCGGCTCACCGGTTCCCATCACCGGGCAGACCTTCGCAGTGCTGCTCGCCGGCGCGGCGTTGGGTCCGGCCCGCGGGGCAGCGGGCATGCTGCTCTATGTCGTAGCCGGTGCCGCCGGTCTGCCCTGGTTCGCCGGCGGCACCGCCGGTGTCCCGACCGCCACGTTCGGCTATCTGATCGGCTTCGTCCTTGCCGCTGGATGCGTCGGGCGGCTGGCCGCCGGCGGTGCCGACCGGCGGGCGTGGCGCACGATCGGCATGATGGCGGCGGGCACCGCGCTGATCTACCTGATCGGTGTTCCGTGGTTGATGGTCGCGGCGAAGGTGGACCTGTCGAAGGCACTGACCGTAGGCATGATCCCCTACCTTCCTGGAGACGCGGTCAAGGCGATGCTTGCGGCCGGCCTGCTGCCGACCGCCTGGCGACTTCTTGACCGGCGGTCCGGCGGGACGCAAGGGTGACAGCATCGGCAGCACTCAGTCATCGGGAGCTTTTCAGGGCGGGATGGCTGTCGGCGTCTCGAGTTGGCAGCTGGCCCGGGCCGTAGCTCTCACCGGACAACTCGGGGTGATGTCCGGGGTCGCTCTCGACGTCCTGCTCGCCCGCCGCCTGCAGGGTGGCGACGAAGGCGGGCACGTGCGGCGGGCGCTGGCCCGCTTCCCGGTTCCGGCCGTGGTCCATCGGGTGCTCGACCAATATTTCGTGGCGGGTGGCGTGCCGGTTGGACAGCCGTTCCGGCCCGTGCCCCGGCTCGCCCTGAAGGCCCGCTACGCTCTCGGCAGCTGTTGACGGCCGTTGCCAACGTTCGTCGAGGTGTTCCTGGCCAAAGAGGGCCACGACCAGCCGGTCGGGGTGAACTACCTGGAGAAGATGCGGCTGGCGACCCCGGCCGCGGTGTACGGCGCCATGCTGGCCGGAGGCGACTACGTCCTGATGGGCGCGGGACTGCCCACCGAAATGCCCCGCCTGCTGGACGCGCTGGCCGCCGGTCAGCCGGCACGGCTGTCCGTGGCGGTACACGGCGCCGAACCGGGCGACGACCACCACGTCGCCGTCGACCCGCGCGATCTCCTGGGCAACGCCGCACACAGCCTGCGCCGGCCGCAGCTGCTGGCCATCGTGTCGTCCGCCACGTGCCCTCGGGCAGGATGTCACGTTCCTGCCGCACCTGGACCGCGACGGTGACGGCTACTCGGCCGCCGACGTCGTCGCGTACCTGCTCGGGACCGGGACCACCTAGCTATTCCGGTTTGTTCGCCTACTGCTGGACGGCGGTGCGGGCACGGACGTGTCGCGCTGCTCGTTGAACCGCGTCTGCCTCCGGCACAGGCCTGCGACCGGCGTCGCGGACGAAGGGGCGCGGCCGGCGGCCCGCGGCCCGGCCAATCCGCGTGTTCTCAAAACGGGCTCCGACCCGGGCGCACGAAACTTCGTTACACGCACGCCCACACCGTTCGGGCTGTACACGGATTCTGAGTTGGCGAGCGGCTGCGACCACCGCGTGGACGCGGCCTCGACGCGATGACCTGCGCGTCCGCCGCGACGGCGAACGGCCGGTTGACCTGCCCGGACGGGCTTTCGGCACCCACGAGGTCGATTTCCCCGTACGGATGTCACTGATCGCCCGGTGGGAGTTGAACCGCGGTGGGTACCCCGGGTCTACCGGCCCATAGATAAGGGCCGTGACGCCGTTTCTCTCGCGTGCTCGCGGCCCGTAACGTCCGGCCAGGTCATCCATTGCTGACATGTCCCCACGCGGGCCCTACAAGCTGGCGAGAAGAGTACCGATGCCTGATATCAAAGGATCATTGAGTGCGGCGATCAACCTCCGGTTGGCCCAGCTCGGATTGCCCGTTACCGCGGCCTTCGAGGGGACGGAGGCCGCCCGCCTGGTCGGCCCTATCCTCGCTCGTCAACGTGAACTGAGCCGGCGCCTTTCCGACCGGCTCTGCGCCGCAGACGCCCGGATCAAGGCGTTCCTCGACGACTACCTGGCCGACACCGGTGTGCAGCCTGGCCTGCCCGGCCGGACCCTGGTGCTCGACGAGCCGGGCCTGGCCCGGGAACTGTCGCTCCCGTTCGGCTCCGACAGCTACGTCTCGTCGCTGCTGAGCAGCTACCGCGTAGTAAACGGCATTCTGCACAACCCTGCCACGGATCGGCGCACCACGGCAGGCGTCTTCCACATCGCCGAGGGCGGGCTACCTATCCCGGACGACAAGATCGCCGTTCCGAAGCTCGCCTTCGCGCGGCTGCTCGCGATGGCCTTCGAACCGCCGCCCGAGGACATGACACTTCCGTACACGGCCAACCAGCGGCAGCCGGCGTTGTGCTTCGCCTCCCTTTACCTGCGCCCGCTGGTCTCGCCCGAGGTGCCCGGTGTGGTACGGGAGAAGCGGATGGAGACCCACGTCATCGTTCCCGGCGGTCTCGTGGCCAGCCTCGACTTCATCGAGTCGATCTTCGGCAACTGGGGTGACCCGTACCTGCCCGAGAACGACGCCTCGCTCGAACCGTCCACCTGGACCGGCCATACAGGATGCATCATCCTGGCGCCGCACCTGACCCGGATAACGAAGAAGGAGCTGGGTCTGCCGCACGTGAGCGACGCGACCGAGCGTCAGCGGCGAGACGGAATGTGCTGGGAGACCTCGGATGAGCCGTACCACGGGGGGAAACCGTTCAAGATCTGCGCCCGGGACACGCGCGGCGTGATCGTCACGATCATCGCCGACCCGTACTTCGGCTACTGCAAGAAGGAGGTCAAGACCCAGATCTCGTACTCGGCCAACCTGTTCGGCAACTGCGAGGAGGAGCACTCCGGCGGCGCCCTCGTCTTCCCGAGCTACAACCTCGGCCAGGAGTACGTGGACACCCGTAGCGGCGATATCGAGCTGTCCGACGTGCTCGCCCGCAACCCGCGCTTCGCGGCCCAACTGCAAGGGCATGCGCTGGATCGGACGATCGAGGGAGTCGTCCTCGTGCCCGCAGGAGCCCGCTTCTCGCTCCGGAGTCTGCGCATCACCTGGACAAACGGTGGTATACCACTGCGGGCCGGACTCACCTATCTCACGCCGGGCGGCTACCGGGTGGAGCTGGTCCAAGACCCGCAGGACCGGACAGCGTGGTCGCTGATCGGCACCTCGCCGATCGCGACCTGCTGCCAGAAGCCGGCCACCGTCTCAGGTGGCGGCAAGTCCGAGATCTCCAAGGCCATAGCGGATGCCATCGTCGTCGGGACGGAACACACCGCAGACCTCGAGGGCGACATGGACAGGGTCGCCGAGCTCATCGGCCGCGACTACTCGGGACGCTTCGCGGCCGCCGACCGCAACGACGTCGACACCAGGCCAATTCTGTCCGAGCAGCGTTCGATCGGCTCCGTGATCAAGCTGTTCACCCCTTCGGCCGACTACACCGCCGAGTACAACGCCTGGCTCGACAGCGTGCCGCTGCGGGTGAAGAGCCTCCTGTATATGATCAAGCACGCGTACCGCCCCGACTGGGGGGACGACTGGCGCAGCCACTTCAGCGTGGTCGAGGTCGACGGCGCCCCGGGCACGCGTCTGCGTCTGGACGGCCGCAAGGTGCTCGTCAACCGGCTGCGTATGGGCTTCAACGCCGACGGATCATGGCGCCTGTTTAGCCTGCGTCACGATTTCTCCCCCGCGATGAAGGTGCAGACGGAGGACGACATCACCGCCTCGACCGTCGTGTCCGGCTCCTGCCTCGGCCTGGACCCGGCCCGCTCCTACAAGATCGTCGCGAACTGCGAGGACCGGCTGTTCCAACGCCCCGATGACGCGATCGTCCGCGGCTACGACGCGCGGGCCGAGCACGACATCGCCGGCCCCGGCGTGTTCCTGTCGAACTTCCAACCGCTGACCGCGGAAGACGTCCTCGCGATGCGCGACGACTCCGTGGGTTTCAGCGCCTTCACCGAGCCTATGGCCCGCCTACTGAACGATTTCGCCGACCACCAGTCTTGCGCGTACGCCGTCAGCTCCGCGCATCCCCGGCTGGTCGACGGCAAGCCCTCGAAGAACCCGCGCTACCTGCAGGACCGTCCCGACCGTGCGGATAGCCGAAGCTCGGCGATCGCCGAGCTGGCCAGTCGCCTGGCGCGCTGCCTGCCGGCCAACGCCCCGCTGTTCCAGCCGGTCGATGTGGTGGCGGCCGGACGGCGCAACAACCCGCCGACGGACACGATTCCAGCGTTGTGCTCGTACAACCCACTGCACTACATGGAACTGCCCGAGCTGCTCATGGAGTTCATCGCCTCGATGACCGGCAAATCGCCCTCCACGACGGGCGCGGGCTCCGAGGGGGCGATGACGAAGGGTCCGTTCAACGCCTTGCCCACGGTCATCGACCTCAACTCGGCGTTGCTGTCGTTCGCACTGACCGGCTATGACGGATGGGTGTCGGCTGCCGGCTACGTCGGCCCGCAGATCAAGGTAGAACACGACTTCTCGCTGCTCGTTCCCGAGGTGTTCGCCCGCATGGCCCCCACCGAACGGGACGCGGCGCATCTGATCGCCGAGGGCGCCCTGGAGAAGATCGTCGACTTCGAGTTCGAGGGCCGTACGGTCCGGGCCAGCCGCCTGGGCTACCGGATGACCGAGCGCTTCGCGACGAAGTACTTCGGGCGCATCTTCCTGCACCCAGATGTGGTCTTCACCGCCGCGATGCTCCGCCCCGAGTTGCAGGATCCTGCCGTGTTCGCCGATTCGGTCGACACGATCGTGCAGACCCACGAGCGGGTCGCGCGCGCCTACTTCGCCGATGGCACGATCGACATGGCGATTCCGCCGCTGCGGGCACTCCTGGAGATCATGGCCCACGGGACCTCGGCCGAAGGGTGGGACCTGGACTCGCCCGAGTTCCGAGCCGCGTTCAGTCGCGAATCGGTGGTCGGGTCGTCGTGGTACGCGCAGCGCCTGGACGCACGGCAGGCGGCCGGGGTCGCCCGCGCGGAGGCAGGATTGGCGGCGATCCAGAAGTTCTCCGCGACCCTCGGCAACGCGGAACCCTCGGCGCGTCTGGACATGCCGGCGCGGGTCGAGGCCGCTCAGCTCGAGGTCAAGCGCTTGGCGGGTACCGAGTTCCGCGAGCAGATAATCGGCGCCTCCGGAATCACTCCGCTGAGCTGATCAGGCCCGCAAACGGCCTTGATCGCCGACGCCGACGGGGCAGCCACATGGTCGTGGCTGCCCCGTTCGAACGCGCCCAGGACCGCGCCGGAACACCGCGGTGCTGATCCGCTCAGGCGGAACGTTCGTCGCGGGCAGGCGCCGGCGGCTCCACCAGCTCGACGAGAACACCGCCGGCGTCCTTAGGGTGTACGAAGTTTATCCGCGAGCCGCCGGTTCCTGTCCTGGCGGACGGATAGAGCAGTCGCATGCCGCGCGAACGCAGCTCCTCGCTGGTCGCGGCCACATCGTCAACGGTGTACGCCACCTGCTGGACCCCGGGGCCGGATCGTTCGAGGAACTTCGCGATCGCCGACTCCGGGGTCAACGGAGCCAGCAGTTGAACGCAGCCGCCGGCCGGATCCGGGCCGACCGACATCATCGCCTCACGAACGCCCTGCTCGGTGTTCTCCTCGACGTGTACGCAACGCATGCCGAACACGCGCTCGTAGAACTCGATAGCCACGTCGAGATCGGCAACCGCGACGCCGACGTGGTCAATGCGCCGCAGGCCCACCGACACCACGTCGGTCGCCCGGGCCGCGACTGGTTGCCGATCGAAGATGTCACTCATGGCGTCAGTCCGTTCTGTCGAAACCGGATGCGTATTGCGGGATGTGGTTGTCGAGCGGTGGCGGAAGGCGTCCAGAACCAGCTCGGCCGCCTGGGACGGGGTGATGGCGTCCGTGCGGAGCTTCTGTTCGACCTGTTCGGCGGTGGCGATTACCGCCGGCTCGTCGCGCAGTTCGTCCAACAAGCCGGCCCGCACCATGTCCCACATCCACCGGATCTGTTGGTTACGGCGGCGTTGGGCCAGCTCGCCGGTGGCGGCCAGCGCGTCCTGGTGTTCCACGAGCCGGTCCCATACCTGATCCAGTCCGGTGCCGTCCAGGGCACTGCAGGTCAGGACGGGCGGCAGTCTGCCGGGGTCGGCGCCGTGCAGCAGTCGCAGCGCCCCGGCGAGTTCGCGGGCGGCCATGAGGGCCTCGCGGGCGTGTGGCCCGTCGGCCTTGTTGACGGTGATCACGTCGGCCAGTTCCACCACGCCCTTCTTGATGCCCTGGAGTTGGTCCCCGGTACGGGCCAGGGCCAGCAGCAGGAACGAGTCGACCATCTCGGCGACGGCGGTCTCGGACTGGCCGACACCAGTTGTCTCGATCAGCACGACGTCGTAGCCGGCGGCCTCCACGACGACCATCGCCTCCCGGGTGGCCTTGGCGACCCCGCCCAACGTGCCGACGGTGGGCGACGGGCGCACGAACGCTGCCGGATCGTTGGCCAGCCGGCTCATCCGGGTCTTGTCGCCCAGGATGCTGCCGCCGGTGCGGGTGGAGGACGGGTCCACCGCCAGTACCGCGACTCGGCGCCCCGCCCCGGTGAGCCGCACACCGAGCGCGTCGATGAACGTGGACTTGCCGACGCCGGGCACCCCGGTGATACCGACCCGGCGGGCGCGGCCCGCGTGCGGGGCCAATGCCGCGAGCAGTTGTTGCGCCAGTGCCCGATGGTCGGGACGGGTGGATTCCACCAGGGTGATCGCGCGGCCGACCCACGAGCGGGTACCGGCGAGTACCCCCTCGACGTAGTCATCCAGGTTGATCGGCTTGCGCGTCATGCCGCGACGGACGGATGGCCGAGGCGGGCGGACAGGGTGGCCAGCAGATCCAGCGCGGCGTCGGCGATGACCGTGCCCGGCGGGTAGATCGCGGCTGCGCCCAGGGCGCGCAGCTCCTGGATGTCCTGCGGCGGAATAACGCCACCGACCACGATCATGATGTCGTCGCGGCCGAGCGTCGCCAGTTCGTCGCGCAGCGCCGGCACCAGCGTCAGGTGGCCAGCGGCCAGCGAGCTGACCCCCACGACGTGGACGTCAGCCTCGACGGCCTGCCGGGCGACCTCGGCAGGAGTCTGGAACAGCGGTCCCACGTCGACGTCGAAGCCGAGGTCCGCGTAGGCGGTGGAGACCACCTTTTGGCCTCGGTCGTGTCCGTCCTGCCCCATCTTCGCCACCAGAATGCGGGGCTGGCGCCCCTCGGCCTCGGCGAACCGGGCGACAGCGGCGCGGGCCTGCTCGATGTTGCTCACCTGGCCGGCCTCCTCGTGGTACACCCCGGACAGGGTGCGAATCTGTGCGGCGTGGCGGCCGAACACCCGCTCCAGCGCGCCGGAGATCTCACCGACGGTCGCTTTGGTCCGTGCAGCGGCGACCGCGCACGCCAGCAGGTTCTGTTCAAGACCTGGTGCCCTGGTGCCGTTCATCGCGGCCTCGGCCGCCGTGGTGAGGGCGGCGAGGGCCGCGTCGCACGCCGCCTGGTCCCGCTCGGCACGCAGGCGGCTCAGCTTGTCGATCTGCTGCGCCCGCACCGCCGTGTTGTCGACCTTCAGGATATCGATAGCCTCGTCTGCGTCCAGGCGGTACTTGTTGACCCCGATCACCGGCTGGCGGCCGGAGTCGATACGGGCCTGGGCCCGCGCGGCGGCCGCCTCGATGCGCAGCTTCGGGATGCCCTCGCCGATGGCCTTGGCCATCCCGCCGGCCTGCTCCACTTCCTGGATGCGATCCCAGGCCAGTCGGGCCAGATCATGGGTCAGCCGTTCCACGTAGGCGCTACCACCCCACGGGTCGATCACCCGGGTCGTGCCCGACTCCTGCTGCAACAGCAACTGGGTGTTGCGGGCGATACGGGCGGAGAAGTCGGTTGGCAGCGCCAGCGCCTCGTCCAGGGCGTTGGTGTGCAGCGACTGCGTGTGCCCCTGGGTGGCGGCCATTGCCTCGACGCAGGTCCGGGCCACGTTGTTGTAGACATCCTGCGCGGTCAGCGACCAGCCGGAGGTTTGGCTGTGCGTACGCAGGCTTAACGATTTTGGCGCCTTCGCGCCGGCCTGGCGCAACAGCTTGGCCCACAGCAACCGGGCCGCACGCAACTTGGCAACCTCCATGAAGAAGTTCATGCCGATTGCCCAGAAGAACGACAACCGTGGGGCGAACGCGTCCACGTCCAGGCCCGCCTCGACACCGGCGCGGACGTACTCCACGCCGTCGGCGAGGGTGTAGGCGAGTTCAAGGTCGGCGGTCGCTCCAGCCTCCTGCATGTGGTAGCCGGAAATGGAGATGGAGTTGAACCGGGGCATCCGTTGCGAGGTGAACGCGAAGATGTCGGAGATGATCCGCATCGATGGCTCGGGCGGATAGATGTAGGTGTTACGGACCATGAACTCCTTGAGGATGTCGTTCTGGATGGTCCCGGTCAGCTGTTCCGGCGCCACCCCCTGTTCCTCAGCCGCCACGACGTACAGCGCCAGGACCGGCAGCACCGCACCGTTCATGGTCATCGACACGCTCATCCGGTCCAGCGGGATCCCGTCGAACAGTTGGCGCATGTCGTAGATGGAGTCGATGGCCACCCCGGCCATACCGACATCACCGGCGACCCGGGGATGGTCGGAGTCGTAGCCGCGGTGGGTGGCCAGGTCGAACGCGACCGACAGGCCCTTCTGCCCGGCGGCCAGGTTCCGCCGGTAGAACGCATTGGACTCCTCCGCGGTGGAGAAGCCCGCGTACTGGCGGATCGTCCACGGCTGGGTGGCGTACATCGTCGGGTACGGGCCGCGCAGGAACGGCGGGATACCGGGCAGGGTGTTCAGGAAGTCCAGTCCAGCCAGGTCGGCGGCGGTGTACAGCGGGCGAACGTCGATTCCCTCGGGCGTCGCGAAGACCAGCTTGTCCGGGTCGATGCCGTCGTTCTCGCGTACCGAGGCCGCCCAGCTTTCGTAGCTGGCGCCCGGCGCGACCACCGGCTCCCCCAGCTCGAGCGTTGAGAAGTCGGGAATCATCACGCCACCCCCAGATCCGCCAGCGTCGCGTCGATGACCTCGACGGCGTCGCACCCCAGGTACAGATAGGAATCCACTCCGGCGTACCCGCCGCGCGGGCTGCCGGCCAGCCAGACGCGCTTCGCGCCGGCGGCGGCCAGCGCCGCCGCGACCGGCTCGGCCAGCTCCGCGTACGCCTTGTCCGCGCCGCAGATGCACGCCACCGGGCTCCCGCTCGCGGCGAACGCCGCCGCGATGGCCACCGGATCCGTGCCGATGGGGCCGCGCGCCGCCGCGATACCGCCGGCTGCGAACAAGTTGGCCGCGAACGTCGCCCGGGCGGTGTGCGCGGCCACCGGGCCGAGCGTAGCCAGGAACACCGCTGGGGCGACGCCGGTGGCCGCGGCATGTGCGTCGGCCCGGTCCCGGCGCGCCTCGAACACTTCCGCCAGGTGGTGCCGGGGCAGGCCTCCCGATGGCGGTGGCGCCGTCGAAGCACGGGCCGGCACCCGCTCGCCCAGATTCGGGAACTCGCTCACCCCGGTGATCGGATCCCGCCGGTGGGCCAGATTGTCCACCCGTCGTTGCCAGGTGTCGGCCAGCTGCTCCGCGACCAGCGCTGAGCTGAGTGCGGCGGCGAGACCACCGGCGCGTTCGATCTGTGTGAACTGCGTCCACGCCGCTCGCGCGAGGTCCTCGGTCAGCCGCTCGACGTACCAGCTGCCGCCGGCCGGATCGATGACCCGCCCCAGGTGGGACTCCTCCATCAGCAGCGCATGGGTGTTGCGGGCGACCCGGCGGGAGAACTCGTCCGGCAGGCCGAGCCGGGCGTCGAACGGCTGCACCGTTACCGCGTCGGCACCACCCACCACCGCCGCCAGACACGCCACCGTGGTGCGCAACATGTTCACCCACGGATCCCGGGCCGTCATCATCACCGAGGAGGTGACCGCATGCTGCCGCTGCGCTCCGGCCTCCACCGCACCACAGGCATCGGCCACCCGCGCCCACAACCGCCGGGCGGCTCGTAGCTTCGCGATCGTCAGGAACTGATCGGCCGTCGCCGCGTACCGGAACTCCAACTGGCCCAGCGCAGCCGGGACGCTCAACCCGGCTGCGTGCAGGGCACGCAGGTACGCCACCCCGGCGGCCAGCGCCAGGCCCAGTTCCTGCGTGTCGCTGCCGCCGGCGTCGTGGTACACCGTGGCATCCACCGTGATCGCCCGCAGCCTCGGATATGCGGCAAAGCACCGGTTGGCCAACCCGACCGCCGACTCCACGTCCGCCGGCGAGCCGGTGCGGGCCTGCCAGCCCAGCGGATCCGCACCGAGATTTCCGCGCACCTTGCCCGGTGACACCTGCCGCTCGCTGATCACGCCGAGGAATGCCCGGGCTGCCTCGAACGTGGCGGCGCCGGCATCCAGGACCACCCCGGCCAGGTCGAGATCCACCCCGTCCAGCACCTCGGTCAGCTTCGCCGCGTCAAGGCCGCCGGTCCCGACGTCGATCCACAGCGAGCTGACTCCGCCACCGAGATCGGCCAGAATGGCCTGTCTCATGGCAGCCGGATCGGGGCCGGTGTGACGCTGCCGTACATCCCACCCGCCGCGGACCGCACCATCGGCACGTCCGCCCCGGGTGAACGGCGCCGTACCCGGCACGCCGGTCGCCGGCAGTTCATCGGCTACGTATAACGCCGGTATCCGCACGCCGTCGTAGGTGACGACCGACAACAGCTCGTCAACGGCCTGCGGGGGGGTCTCCTCGGAAGCGACGCCGGACTTACGCAGCACCGCCAACGTCAATTCGCGCCACTGGTCCAGCGAGGTCGGCGCAAACTCGCCGGCCAGGTTCAGCGTCTCCGACGATGTGCTCATGATTTGACGCTAGGCCAAGCGGCCGTCCGGCGATATAGAACCCCCCGGTGACGTGAGTTACCAGACTATTAGCGCTCCCTCTTTTGCTGACAAAGCGAATTTCAGCGGTTACTTCCGGCGAGGCTTTGGTCCTGACCGGACAGGCCTTTCGTCCCGAGGTGCACGGACTATTTTCACTATTGGATCCGGCCATATTGGCTGACGAATCCAGCGTTAGCTACGGTACCCCCAGCTCAAGCTGGACGCGGTTCTCGCGGACATCTGCAGGACTTTCGCCAGGGGTCCTAGAACGCCCGGCCAAAAGCCCCTACTTGTGGGAGCGATGAAGTGCTCCACTGATGTCGAAGATTGAGCTCATCTGAGTGCGCGCGGTACTAACGTGATGGCTGATTAGAGATTCCGGCGGTCACTCGGCACCGTTGCGGCCACCTCAACCGCACGATGCGGAGGCAGACGTGGGACGCGCGATAGATGTGACGGAGCTGGTTCTCCGTGATGGTCACCAGAGCTTACTCGCGACCAGGATGGCCCTCGAGGATATGACCGGGGCTTGTGCCGACATCGACGCCGCCGGGTATTGGAGCGTGGAGTGCTGGGGGGGTGCCACCTACGACGCCTGTATCAGGTTCCTCAACGAGGACCCGTGGCACCGGCTGCGCACCTTCCGCGAACTGCTGCCCAACTCGCGGCTGCAGATGCTGCTGCGTGGCCAGAACCTGCTCGGGTACCGGCACTACGAGGACACCGTGGTCAACCGGTTCGTGGAGCGGGCTGCGGCCAACGGCATGGACGTGTTCCGGATCTTCGACGCGCTCAACGATCTCCGCAACATCGAGACCGCGCTGCGTGCGGTGCGGCGCACGGGCAAGCACGCCCAGGGCACGGTCTGCTACACGATCTCGCCGGTACACACCATCGAGCACTTCGTCGACCTCGCTGAGCAACTCGTGGAGATGGGCGCCGACTCGATCTGCGTAAAGGACATGGCCGCCCTGCTCAAGCCGCAGCCAGCCTACGACCTCGTCCGCGGCATCAAGCAACGGTGCGGTGAAGACGTGCGGGTCCACGTCCATGTCCACGCCACGACCGGAGTCACGCTGGTCAGCCTGATGCGGGCGATCGAGGCGGGCGCCGACGCGGTGGACACCTCGATCAGCTCCCTGAGCCTGGGCCCGGGGCACAACCCCACCGAGTCGCTCGTGGAGATGCTCGAGGGCACCGGGTTCTCCACGCGGCTGGACAAGGCCCGGCTTCTTGCGATCAAGGAGCACTTCGCCACAGTGCGACCGCGGTACGCGGAGTTCGAGAGCAACTTCATCGGGGCCGAGGCGGAGATCTTCGACAGCCAGATCCCGGGCGGCATGCTCTCCAACATGGAGAGCCAGCTCAAGCAGCAGGACGCGGCCGCGCGGATCAAGGAGGTCATGGAGGAGGTGCCCCGGGTACGCCGGGACGCCGGGTACCCGCCCCTGGTCACGCCATCCAGCCAGATTGTCGGTACGCAAGCGGTCTTCAACGTGCTCATGGGTCGGTACAAGGTCCTGTCCGGCGAGTTCGCCGATCTGATGCTGGGCTACTACGGCGCCGCGCTGGCCGAGCGGGACCCGGAGGTAATCGCGATCGCGACCCAGCACGCCAAGAAGGAACCGATCACGTGCCGCCCCGCGGACCTGCTCTCCGCCGAATGGGACAACCTCCTCAGCAGCACAAACGCGCTGGAGGGCAGCGATGGGACGGACGAGGACGTCCTCACCTACGCGATGTTCCCCCAGGTCGCGCCGAAGTTCTTCAGCACCCGCCCGGACGGGCCCAAGAACCTCACCCGACAGACGCCGGCACCGGTACCAGCGGTTATCGGGCCAGAACCGGTGCAGACGCCGGTCTCGTACGACGTCACATTCAACGGCCGAACCCACAAGATCACCGTAAAACCCGGATGAGACGAGCCGTAGAGGAGTCCCAGTGACAACGCAAGCGACAACGGCCCCGCAGAGGATGGACGCGTTGCTCGACTCGTTGCGCAGCACCCGCGACCGGCTCGCGGCCGGCGGTGGGCAGCAACGTATCGATAAACAGCACGAGCAGGGCAAGCTCACCGCTCGGGAACGTATCGACCTGGTCACCGACGAAGGCAGCTTCGAGGAGTTCGGCATCTTCGCCCAGCACCGCGGCGAGCACTTTGGCATGCGGGGCCGCGAGGTGCCGGCCGACGGGGTGGTCACCGGCGCCGCTACGGTCGGCGGGAGGCTGGTTCATCTCGCCAGCCAGGACTTCACCGTCATGGGCGGCGCCGCCGGCGAGGTGCACTCGCTGAAGGTCGCCGAGGTGATGGAGCGTTCACTCAAGACCGGCTCGCCATTCGTGTTCATCAACGACTCCGGTGGCGCCCGGGTGCAGGAGGGCATCGACGCGCTGTCCGGGTACGGCAAGGTGTTCCACGGCAACGTGATGCTCTCAGGCGTCGTACCACAGGTGTCGATCATCTGCGGTCCTTGTGCGGGCGGCGCGGCGTACTCGCCTGCCCTCACGGATTTCATCATCCAGACCCGCAAGGCGCAGATGTTCATCACCGGGCCGCAGGTGATCAAGCAGGTGACCGGCGAGCAGATTACCGCCGAGCAGCTCGGCGGCGCGGACGCGCACATGATCCACTCAGGCGTCGCGCACTTCATCGCCGAGAATGACGAGGAGGCGCTGGATCTGTGCCGGCGGTTGCTCAGCCTGCTCCCCTCCAACAACCTGGAGGACCCCCCGGAAGTGCCGAGCGACGGCAACGTGGAGCCGGACCCAACCCTGGCAGACATCGTGCCGGTCGACAGCAAGCAGGCCTACGACGTACGCGACGTGATCTTGCGGGTGGTGGACTCCGCGGACTTCCTCGAGGTACAGGCGGCATATGCCACCAACATCGTGGTGGGCTTCGCCCGCGTGCTGGGCCGCTCGGTCGGTGTGGTCGCCAACCAGCCGGCGGTACTGTCCGGCGTGCTGGACATCAATGCGAGCGACAAGGCCAGCCGGTTCATCCGGTTCTGCAACGCCTTCAACATCCCGCTGGTGACGTTTGTGGACTGCCCCGGATTCCTGCCCGGAGTGGACCAGGAGTACGGCGGGATCATCAGACACGGCGCCAAGATGCTGTTCGCCTACTCGGCGACGACCGTTCCCAAGATCCAGATCATCCTCCGCAAGAGCTACGGCGGCGCGCACCTGGCCATGGGCTCCAAGGATCTCGCCGCCGACCGCGTCTTCGCGTGGCCCACGGCGGAGATCGCGGTCATGGGCGCCGAGGGCGCGGTGGAGATCGTCTTCCGCAAGGAGATAGCGGAGGCCGCCAGCCCGACGCGACGCGCGGAGCTGATCGAGCAGTACCGCTCGACCTTCTGCTCCCCCTACGTCGCCGCGGGGCACCGGCAGGTCGACGACATCATCGAACCCGAGTTCACCCGGCAACGACTGGCCCAAGCCCTGGAGTACCTGCGCAGCAAGCGGGACCTGCGCCCGCCGAAGAAGCATGGGCTGATCCCGCTGTGAGCGCCGAAGCCGACGGGAGTCGCGAGGAGAGGGAGTTCGCCGCAGCGGTACATGCACTGCGGGAGGAGATGGCCCGGCTCGCTGACCGGGTTGCCGCGCTGGAGAGCGCCGCGGCGGCGACGTCCCCGGGCACCACCCAGACAGCAGCACAGGTCGCGGCGCCGGAGCCCGTGGCCGAGCTGAGCGAAGAGCTGATCCTCGTGATCAGCGCCGCGCTCGCGGCCTACCTCGGCAAGAAGCCGTACATCCGCCAGATCCGGCTGGTCAGCACCCCCACCTGGACCCACCAGGGCCGTATCACGATCCAGGGATCCCACCTGCTCGCCACTCACCATCGGTAGGGACTCATATGAGATTGAACATCACGATCGACGACCAGACCTACGAGGTGGACGTCGAGGTCTCGGAGCCGGAACCGGTACGGCCGGTAACGCTCGTCGCCGGTCAGGCGCGGATGCCGGCGGTAGCCGCGTCCGCGCCGCCCGGCCGCGGCGCGGACATGGAGACCGTCGCCGACGAAAGCAAGGTGTGCCGCAGCCCGGTCAACGGCCTGGTGACCCAGGTGGTGACCCATCCCGACCAGGTGGTGCAGATCGACGACGTGCTGCTGGTACTCGAAGCCATGAAGATGGAAACCAAGATCACGGCACCGGTCGCCGCGACCGTGGCAAAGGTCAATGTGACGGTAGGCGACGCCGTGCGCGCCGGCCAAGTCCTCGTGGAATTCGCATGAAAACGGTCTCTCTAGAATCGCTCGGCCGCGTGCTGTCCGCTCTGCCCTCGGCGCCCCGCGTGGTGGCCAGCGGCAACTTCGCGACTCCAGCCACCCTGCTCGCTACGTTGGACACGGCCGTGCCCGAGTACCAACTGTTCGTGCTCAACCCACAACGCGGATTGCCGGACCGGGAGGGCGTCACGTACGAGACCGCCTTCGTCGGCCCGGGCATGCGCAACAGTCCACGCCTGCGCTACTACCCGTGCCGCCTGTCCCGGGTGCCTCACCTGTTCCAGGAGGTGCTGCACCCTGACGTGGTCCTCCTCCACACGACAGTGCCTGACGACGGGACGCTCAGCCTCGGCTTGGAGGTCAACATACTTCCGGCTGCCGTGGAGGCGGCGCGGGCGCGCGGTGGCCTGGTGATCGCCCAGGTCAACCGGGCGATGCCAACGACGTTCGGCGACGCGACCATGCCATTGGACGCGGTGGACTACATCGTCGAGGTGGACGAGCCGATGGCGTACCACCACCCGATTCCACTGGACGACGTGTCCCAGGCCATCGGCGCGCGGATCGCTGCGCTCGTACCCGACGGCGCCACCCTGCAACTCGGCATCGGTGGTATCCCCGACGCCACCCTCGCCGCGCTGCTGCAACACCGCTCCCTCATGGTGTGGTCGGAGATGTTCAGCGACGGCGTCCTGGCGCTGGAACGGGCCGGCTGCATCGACCGCGACGTCCCTATCACCGCCTCGTTCATCTTCGGCAGCCAGGAACTGTACGACTGGGTGGACAACAACAAGCGCATCCAGATGCTGCGCTCGGAGAAGACCAACGCGCCGGGCATCATCGCTGAGCACCCGAACGTGTTCTCGGTCAACTCCGCACTCGAAGTGGACCTGTTCGCGCAGGCCAACGCGAGCCGGGTGCGGGGACAGATCTACTCCGGCTTCGGCGGTCAGACCGACTTCATCGTAGGTGCGCTGCACTCGCCCGGCGGGCAGGCGATCATGGCGTTGCGCTCCTGGCAGCCCAAGGCGAACGTCTCCACAGTCGTGCCCGTACTGACCGGACCGGTGACGTCGTTCCAGCACAGCTACATCGTCACTGAGCAGGGCGCCGCGGCGATCTGGGGCTACGACCAGGCGACGCAGGCACAGCACATCATCGACCACGCCGCGCACCCGTCGGTACGCGACGAGCTGCGCGACGCGGCGAATGCCATGGGCCTCGGCCCAACCTGAGCGCACCGGCGACGCGAATGCGCGGTCACTGGGCGACGTCGCGGCGCAGCGTGACCGCACCGCGCAGGTAGACGTGGCGGATCTCGCTCCGCTTCCGGTCGGTCTCCACGTGGGCCATCAACCGGACGACCCGGGGCAGCGCGCCCGGCACGTTGATCTCGCTGGCGCACAGCAGGGGGACCTCTTCGAAGCCGACCTTGCGCGCCGCGACCGCGGGAAACTCGGCGGTCAGGTCGGGCGTGGTGGTGAACACCACGCTGATGACCTCGTCCACCGTCAACCCGTTGCGGCTCATCACCTCGGCGATGAGTTCGCTGGTGGCCTCCAGGATGAGCTCCGGCTCATCGGCGTCCACCTGCGTCGCGCCCCTGATCGCTAGTACCGCCAACGGTTACTCACCTGGTTTCTGATCATGGGTCTGGGCCTCGATGAAG
Source organism: Luedemannella flava (assembly GCF_039528515.1). NCBI lineage: Bacteria > Bacillati > Actinomycetota > Actinomycetes > Micromonosporales > Micromonosporaceae > Luedemannella > Luedemannella flava. The sequence continues at coordinate 21,208 of NZ_BAAALT010000004.1, read as the reverse complement.
CTGGTCAGCCGGGCGACCCCGTCCTCGATCTCCGTCGGTGTGAGGTAGCTGACGGACAGCCGGAGGCCGCGCCGACCCCCGCCGGACGGGTAGAAGTAGGACATCGGTGTCCAGATCACGCCGAAGTCCTGCGCGGACCGGGTCAGCGCAGCGCTGTCGGTGTCGAACGATACCTGCATGGTCAGGAAGAAGCCGCCGGCAGGAACGTTCCACCGCACGCCCAGCGCGGCCCGGCGCGCGGGCGGCAGGTGCGTGTCCAGTTGCCGCAGTGTGGCCTGCATCGCGTCGCCGTAGTAGCTCGCGGCCTTGGCGTTCATCTCCGACAGGCGGCCGTCGGCGGCGATCAGCATGCCGGCGACGACGGCCTGGCTCAGCGAGGAGGTGTTGACCGTGATCATGCTCTTGATCTTGGCCAGTTCGTCCGCGAGCAGGCTGGTCCGGCCCTCGTCGTCCGTCACCTGCTGGTCGGCGATCACGAAGCCGACCCGGGCACCGGGGAAGGCCGTCTTCGAGAACGAGCCCAGGTGCACCACCACCCCGTCGCGGTCGAGCGACTTCAGCGTCGGCAACGGCGGCCCGGGACTGACCAGCCGGTACGGGCTGTCCTCCAGGATCAGGATGCCGTGGTGCGCGGCCAGTTCCAGCAGTTCGGTACGGGCGGCCAGGTCAATCGTCGTGCCGGACGGGTTGGAGTGGTCCGGGATCACGTAGAAGGCCCGGGGCGTGCGGCCCCTGGCCCGCTCGGCGGCGATGGCCGCTTCCAGCTCGGCACAGCACAGCCCACCCTCGCCCTCCTCCACCGGCGTCACCGGGATCTCCAGCAGCCGGGCCGCTCCGGTGATGCCCACGTAGCACGGGCTGGACGCGAGCAGGACATCGTCAGGACCTGCGAAGAGCGCCCGCAGGACGAGCACCATCGCCTCCTGCGCGCCGACCGTGACCACGATGGACGCGGCCGGCACATCGATGTTCTCGTCCACCCGCAGCGAATCGGCGAGGATTTCGCGGATCTGCCCCGCGGTCGGGCCGTACTGGTACATGGCGGTGCGGATCTGCTCCGGCGAGGCACCCTGGTCGATCAGGTGGTCCAGGTACCGCCGGATGTGTACGAAGATCTCTTCGCTGTCGAAGAAGCCGTCGTAGGGCCGGCCCGGCGCGAACGAGATCGCCTCCGGGTAGCGCAGGGTGATCTCGTTGAGAAAGTTCATCGTGTCGAGCACCGGGTCCGACACACTGGCATGCAGATTGGCTTTTCGCAGGCGTCGCGATGCCATGAAGTCCCCCGGCGATATCGACAATGGACGTTACGTACTGTTCAGAATGTCAGGACCATCCGTACCGGACAACGACGTCCAACCAACCAGGGCCGTTCAGCGCCCCGTCCAGACCGGCGGGCGCTTCTCCACGAACGCCCGGACGCCCTCGACCGCGTCGCTGCTGCCCCGCCGCCGCTCCTCCCACCGGTACGTGGCGGTGAACGCCTCGTCCAGCGGCAGATCGGCGGAGCGCAGCGCCGCCTCCTTGATCGCCGATACCGACAGCGGCGCGCTCTCCAGCAGGCTGTCCGTCCAGTCCCGGACGCATTGGTCCAGTTCGTCGGGTGGGACGACCTCGTTGACCAGCCCGAACCAGAGCGCGGTCGCCGCGTCCATCCAGCGCCCGGTCAACAGGTACCCCATCGCGATCTTCTGCGGGAGTTGCCGGAACAGCCGGAAAGCACCGCCGGCACCGGGCACCAGACCCAGCCGTACCTCCGGCAGGGCGAAGACGGCGCGGTCGGAGGCCACGATCAGATCGCACGCGAGCGCCAGTTCGAAGCCACCCCCGAACGCGTACCCGTCGACTCTCGCGATGATCGGTTTACACATATCGAACCGTTGGGTGAGCCGTGGCCAGCCGGGCTGGTCCGCGCTGCCGAAGGTGGACGCCTCGACGCCCGCGGCGTCCAGCCGGGACCGTTCCTTGAGGTCCTGTCCGACGGAGAAGGCCCGGTCGCCCGCACCGGTCAGCACGACCACCCGCATGTCGTCGTCGCGCTCCACGTCGTCCCAGATCTCCCCCAGCTCCGCATGCGTCTGCAGGTCCATGGCGTTGAGCACCTCGGGCCGGTTGAGCGTGACGTACGCGACGTGGTCCTTCTTGGCGTACCGCACGTGTTCGGTCATTCCGAGCGTCCGCTGAACCGGTCCACTTTATCGATGACGTCCTCGCCGTAGATGCGCAGCGCCTGCTGGACCGTGAACTCCCCGACGTAGGCGCGGAAGTCGGCCAGCGACTCCTCGGCGAAGTTCACCATCCGACGGTTGGCCACCACGGCCGCGCCGTCGAGCCGGGTCAGTGCCCGCTCCACCGCGTCGTCCATCGCCGCGGGCTCGACCACCTCGTCCACCAGCAGGTGGGCCTCGGGATCGGTGGCCAGGATCCGACGCCCCTGCAGAATGACCTGCCGGGACAGCCGGGCGCCCGCGATCCGGGTGAACCGCAGGTTCGCCACCCCCGGGATGATGCCCTCCCGCGCCGCGGGCAGGCTGAAGTAGGCGTCCGAGGCCGCGATCACATGATCAAAAAGCAGAGCCAGTTGGGTACCGCCGCCAATCGCGAACGTGTCGATCGCGCCCACCCACGGCTTGTCCAGGTACGGCGCGTGCCACTGCTCGGGTTCCCGGGGACACAGCCCGCGCCGGATCTTGTGCAGGTACCCGAGCTCGCGGCGGAGCAGGAAGCCCACCAGCGGGATCTCACCCGCGCTCAGCTTCTTCAGGTTGATACCGGCGCTGAACACCCGCCGGCCCTGGTACCGCGGATGGGTCATCTCCCCGCCCCGGATCAACCCGACCCGTACCGCCGGGTCGAGCAGGGCCAGGTCGACGGCGGTCTCCATGTCGTCGACCTGGCGCTCGTCCTCGGCGTTGAGACAGTCCTGCCGGCACATGGTCAGCCGGGCCACGCCGTCGCGCCGCTCCAGCCGGACCGCCTCCATCTCGATGAGGCCGGTGCGCTGGAAGTCGGGGAGCAGCAGCAGGGCCCGCGTGGTGGGCCGGAGCATGGCGGTCAGCAGGTGCGGGCCGGCCAGGTCGCAGCGCAGCACGCCACGCAGGAAGATGCCCTGGTCGATCTCACGCCCTTCCTTGTCGGCCTGCGCCCGCGACCGCTCCACGGCGAGCTGCCCGGCGGTCGGGACCAGACCCGGGAAGGCGCCGGCGGCGGCCTCGACGAGCTCGTCAAGGCGCAGGTCACGGGTCCGGCCACCGGTGAGTTCGTCGTACACCTCGGTGGCGTGGGTGGCCATGAAGTCCACCCGGTGGGCCCGTACCTCGTTGTGTGCGGCGGCGGCCCGGTCCCGCTGCTCGAGCGAGCGCAAACCCGGCACCGGCAGGGCGCCGAGGAGATCCTCGACGCGCTGCGCGGCCCGGGCCAGACTCTCCCGCGCGGTGGACAGGTCAGCGCCCGCTCGACTCAGGACGCTCGCGGTCACGACGTGGTGACCCGTCGCAGCGCCCGGTCGCAGGCCGCCAGGTGGGCGCCCAACGCGTCCTCGAAGGCGGTCCGGGACGCGTCGAAGATGAGTTGGCGGCGGATCGCCAGTTCCTTACCGGCGATACCGCTGGCCCGTTCGGCCAGTGCGGCAAGCGCCGGCGCCGGGTCGGCGGCCACCTCGTCGATCAGGCCCAGCTGCCGGGCCTCGGTCGCGTCGATGGGCACGCCCAGCAGGGCCGCCTGCCGGATCCGGTCCGGGCCGACCTGCCGGGCCAGCCGGTACAGGGACATGCCGGGCCAGGTGGCTTCCTGGTCGACGCTGACGATCAGCCGGGTGTCCGGGGTGGCGATCCGGAAGTCGGTGGCCAGCATGACGTCGGCCGCGGGGCCACCGCAGTCGCCCGAGGCCACCGCCACGGTGGGCACGTTGAGCCGTTCCAACCGGCGCAGGACACGTTCCCACTTGGACACGATGTCGACGCTGAGCCCACGGGTCCACCCGTCGGCCGGTACGCCACCGACACCGATGACGACCAGGCCGGGCAGGTCGCCGTCCTCGGCCCGGTCGCACAGCGTGCGCACGTTCTCGATCAGTGCGGCGGACAGCGGCGTACCGCCGTCGATCCGTACCGCCACGTCGTCCTTGAATCCCGCCGCGCTCACCATTGGACCAACGCCGTTTCGATCGTGGAGCCGGGTCCCATCGTCATAAGGGCACCGAAATCTCCGGGTCGGGCCACCTGCTCGTCGAGGAGGCGCTCGTAGGAGAAGAGGAAAGAACCGCTGGACACGTTGCCGTACTCGTTGAGCACGCCGACGGTGTGCCGGACGTCATGCCGGCTCAGGCCGAGGTTCACCACGACCGCGTCGATGACCTTCTTGCCGCCGGAGTGCACCAACCAGTGGGCGATGTCGCTGCGCCGCAGGCCGGTGCCGGCCAGCAGGTCGTTGACGACCCGTTCAGCGTCCGCGCCGACCACGTACGGAATCTGCGGATCGAGAAAGAAGCTGAACCGGCCCAGCGACCGGTCCCAGTCGTACCGCATGGCCTCGATGGCGTCGGTGATCAGGTAACTGGCGAACTTCAGGATGCGCGGGCCGGTGGGGGCATCGGCGCCCGCCTCGGGGGTGAGCAACGCGAGGGCGGCGGCACCGTCACCGAACAGGCTGTTGACCACGGCGGTACGCATGGTGCCGTCCATGGCGTACGCGGCGGAGCAGGCCTCGGTGCACAGCACCACGCCGAGCTCCCCCGGGTGGGCGGCGGACCAGCCCGCCACCACGTTCAGCGCGTTGAGCCCCGCGTTGCAGCCCATGCCGACGATGTCGCTGCGGCTGCAGCGCGGGTCGATGCCCAGTTCGCGGATGAGCAGTGCGCTGAGGCCCGGGGTGAGGAACCCGGTCGAGGTCACACAGCAGAGGTGGCGGAGGTCGGACAACGCCGCGCCGGCGCGCTTGAGGCAGTTCTGAAGTGCCTGCGCGCCCATCTCGATGGCGAGCTTCTTGTGCTTGGCCAGCAGATCGCCCTGCGGCTCCGCGACGCGCTGGCCCTGGTCGTCGGCGGGCGGGAGGGTCAGATGGCGCCGCTGGATCGCGCTGTTCAGATAGACCGAACGGACCTTCGGATCGGTCACACCCATGAGACCGAGCAGCTCCGGCTGGGTTATCGGGGTGCCTGACGTGGCGGTTCCCACACCGATCATTCGCGGATTCGCCGACATGCGCGACAGGACAGCAGCATTTTTCTGAACATCAATGGTGCCGGTGGTCATCGGTAGGTCCATCCCCAGCTGCGTGGCTTGCTGCGCAGCAGCACCTTGACTTTCTGACTGGTCATTTCCGCGTACCTTTCTCCGGTTGCCTCCACTGGCCTTCGGAACGGTAATTCGGCACGTTCGCACACGTCAATGACGTGTCCAACCAGGCAGAGCACTACGATTGGACAGCGCGCTAGAGGCCGCGGGTAAATCCGATCGGCAACTCGGAACGCCGCCGGACTTTGAGCTTGCGGTAGATTTTCGTCAAATGTTGTTCCACAGTGCTGACCGTGATCGACAGCTTTTCGGCAATCTCGCGATTGGTGTATCCGGCGGCCGCGAGTGCCCCGACCCGGCGTTCCGCGTCCGTGAGCTTTGATATCCGGGCCGCCGCGATCTCCGGTCCCGACGACAGGTGTCGGCCGCCGTCGCGAGGTTCCGGAATCCGGCCGCAGTCGTCGTGGGCCGGTTCTCCAGCGTCCGGCTCGTGGTGCCAGTCGGCCATGCTCGGCGCCTCCAGCCGCCACTTGGCCATCAGGTCCCGCCGGGACTCCAGGTGCGTCAGCGCGGTCTCCATGTTGCCCGCGGCCAGGTGGTAGCGACCCAACGCCTGCAGGTACGGCAGTGCGATCGGGGTGTCGAACATCGCCGGCGGTACCGGCACACTGAGGTACGACATCGCGGCCGGGAAGTCACCGAGGTCGGTCGCCGCGCGGACCGCCAGCGACAGTGGGATGCCTACCGTGATGCCCCAGGCCGGCGGCGCGACGAGGTCCAGTGCGGTCCGTACGCACGCCGCGGCCTGCTGCGGCTCGCCTTGCCGGAGGACCGCCACCGACTTGATCGTCTCAAGGAGCGCCCGCCGCATCGGGACCCGGACGATCCACGGCTCGTCGAGCAGGCGCTCACACCACCGCAACGCCTCGTCCACCCGGCCCGCCTGCACGAGTTCGACCAGGGCGAACAACGCGGGCGTGATCGGGCGGCCGGCACCGATCGGATGCAGTACCGCTTCCAGAGCCTGTACGTCGGTGCCGTTGAGCGTGAGTCCGGCCACCGACAGCAGGAGGTTGAGCGCGGCCATCGGACCTGACCAGGTGGGCGGCGCACCGACCGGAACCTCGGCCCGATCGGTCAGCTCATGCGCCGCCGCCTGCCCCGGGCAGCACAGGGAGAACCACAGCCGGGTCATGGTGGCGTCGGGCGAGGACACCGCCGGGGACCCGTCGGCGTGCGCCCGGCCCTCGTTCGCCTCGGCCGCCTTCAAAAGCTCCTCGACCTGGTCGAACTCGCCCCACCAGAGCAGGTGCTGGACCGGGACCATGGCGTCGCGTCCGGTCAGCAGGCCGGCCCGTACGTCTTCGCTGAGACCGGGCAGTTGGCGGGCGGCCTTGCGCGGATCGAGTTCCCACTGGGCGTCCACCAGCGCCGCGGTGATCTGCGCCTTCTGACCGGTGACCGTGGCGATGCTGAGGGCGCATCGCAGGTTGAGGATTGCCTCGGGGATCCGGCCGGCGGCCACCGCGTCCTGGGCCGCCTCGCGCAGGATCGGCACCCACCACGAGGCCTTGCCCAGACCGCGGGCGGCCACGAGTTGGCTGGCCACCGCCGCCGCCGGCGCGCCACTCTCGTGCAGCATCTCGGCGGCACGCCGGTGCACCTGCGGCAGGTCGTCCTGGTTGACATCGCCGAGGACCACCAGCCGGCTCTCCTCGCTGCGGAACCGCAGGCCGGTGAGCAGACCCATGGCAACCAGGTGGTTGATGGCCTGCCGGGTCGACGCGGTGTCCAGGTTGAGAAACTCCGAGATCAGCAACGAGGTGGTGGACTCACCGAGGATGGCGATCGCCACGGCCACCAGGGACACCTCGGGCTCGGACCGACGCAGACAGCGCAGCACGGCCGACCGGAAAGAGGCGCCCGGTTCGGGTACCTGCGAGACCGCGCCATCGGACCGGTAGTCCTCGATGAGCGCGTGCAGCAACAGGGGGTTGCCACCGGTGATGTCCATAACGGACGCGCTGAGACGCTCGGCCGCCGATGTGCCGAGCTGCCCGGTCAGCACCTCGACGATGCCGGTCGGCGCCAGCGGCCCGAGCCTGATCTGGTGGCAGAACGGCAGGTGCAGCGTCTCGGCGTGCAGCGTGCTGAGCTCGCGCTGGTGGCCCGAGCTCTCGGTGAGTATGACCATGATCCGGTGTCGACGGATGCGGCGGATCAGGTAACTGAGCAAGCGGGCCGACTGCGGGTCGGCGTAGTGCACATCGTCCACGCCGATGACCAGTGGGGTGGTGTCGGCGAAGTCGCACACCACCCGGCAGATCCGCTGGAGCAGGTCGATGGACGGGCTGCGGAACGCGTCGGGGGAACCGCCGTCCGCCGAGGTCTCGGCGTCCGTGAACGGATTCTCCGCGCCCGCCTCGCGCATCGCCCTGACCAACTGTTCAGCCAACGCGAACGGATGCGCCCGCTCGCTGGCGGCGGCCGTCACCAGGATGGACACGGCCCCCTGGCTGGTCGCGCGTTCGGCGAAGGCCTGCAGGAGGGCGGTCTTGCCACACCCGACCGGTGCGCTCGCGATAACGACGGTGCCGCGACCGTTGCGCCAGGCGTCATATAGATGTCCAATGACCCGGTACTCGTCGTCTTGGCCGCTGAGCCTCACAGACGCCCCCGAACCTGGTTCAGGCTCCCCGCTTTGCATGTGTCCCACTGGCGCGGCTGGTGAGCCGACAACTTATCGACTTTTTGATTCTAACGGAATCAGTTCATTGATGTGTGCCTAATATTCGACTACAAGAAAACAGACATCGATTTTGCTGGGCAACCGACACCGGCGGATACGTACTCCGGGAGTCACTCCGCTGACCTGCGGATATACATCCGTCCAATAGTGTCCAACCTGGACCCGTGACGAGCCTGGGTGGAATATCATCGGTGGCTTTCCATGCGTCACTCACGAAAGTCCTTCACATAGAGTCCCCGATCAGTAATGACGCGGCGGGAATACGATTTTCGTCGTTCAGTCCAGAGAGGATGACCCCAGTGCAAGCAGACTCGATCGAAGAATTCCGATGCGTGGCCGACCTGGAACGAGCCGCCGCGGCGGCGCTACCGGTCGACATCTGGGACTTCGTGGCGGGTGGCAGCGGCGCCGAGCTCACCCTGGCGGCGAACCGGGACGCGCTGAACCGGGTCCAGCTCGTGCCGCGGTTGCTGCGCGACGTATCCCGGTGCACGACCGACACCGTACTGCTGGGCCAGCCCGCCCGGGCGCCCATGGCGATCGCGCCGATCGCCTACCAGCGACTCGTCCACCCCGACGGCGAACTTGCCGCGGCCCGGGCCGCCCGCGACGCCGGCGTGCCGTTCATCGCCAGCACGTTGAGCAGCGTGAGCATCGAGGAACTCGCCGCGGTCGGCGGCAATCTCTGGTTCCAGCTGTACTGGCTGCGCGACACCGGGCACACGATGGACCTGGTGCGCCGGGCCGAGGAAGCCGGGTGCACGGGCATCGTGCTGACCGTCGACGTCCCGTGGATGGGCCGGCGCCTGCGCGACGTGCGCAACGCGTTCGGCCTGCCCGAAGATGTACGGGCGGCAAATTTCGGAGAACTCTCGACCGCGCACCAACGGCGGTCGTCGCAGTCCGCGGTGGCGGTACACACCAGCGAGGCGTTCTCGTCCGCGGTCACCTGGGCCTCGGTCGACCTGCTCCGGGCCCGCACCGCCCTGCCGTTGGCGCTGAAGGGGATCCTGGCGCCCGAGGACGCGCGGCAGGCTGTCGGCGCCGGCGTCGACGCGATCGTGGTCTCCAATCACGGCGGCCGTCAGCTCGACGGCGCGATACCGAGCATTGACGCGCTGCCGGCGGTGGTGCCCGCCGTCGACGGCGCCGTCGAGGTGCTGATGGACAGCGGCATCCGCACCGGCACCGACATCCTCAAGGCCCTCGCCCTCGGCGCTTCCGGCGTGCTGATCGGACGTCCGTTGATGTGGGGCCTGGCCATGGGCGGACAGGCCGGCGCCGAGCAGGTACTCCGGCTGTTGGCCGAAGAACTGCGCGACGCCCTCGGCCTGGCCGGCTGTGACAGCGTGGCCGCCGCCCCCTCGGTCAACGGCGCGCGGCCTGGTCGGCCACCTGCTGGCGCTCGACCGCCTCGTACAACGCCTTGATATTGCCGGTGCCGAAGGTACGCGCACCCCGGCGCTCGATGAGTTCGTAGAACAACGTGCGCCGGGGGTGTACCGACTCGGTGAAGATCTGCAGCATCACACCCGCGTAGTCCCGGTCGGCCAGGATGGACAGTTCGCGCAACGTCTCCAGTGGCACGCCGACGGAGCCAAGTCGCCCGGGTAGATCGTCGTAGTACGTCTCGGGCGTGGCCAGGAATCCGACGCCCCGGTCCGTGCAGTCGCGGACCCCGGCCGCGATGTCCTCGGTGAGGAAGGCGACGTGCTGCACGCCGGCACCATCGTGGTTGGCGATGAACCGGTCGATCTGCCCGGGCGCCCGGCTGGTGTCCGGTTCGATGATCGTGAAGGTCACGCCCCGGGACTGGCTCTGCACCACCTCGGACTCCATCGCCTGGGCCCCGACGATGATCCGCTCCTCGAACATCTTGGGCAGCCCGAAGATCTCGCGGTACGCCTCGACGGTCGGGCGTAGCGTACCCGCGGGTACGCATATGGCCAGGTGGTCGATGGTGCGCAGCAGACCGGTTCCCCGCAGGCCAGCACCGTGCTCGGCGATGACGCCGGGGGCGAACTGCCCGTCGGGTCGTTCCCGCGAGGTGAACCGGTGGGCGACGTCGCCGAACCCCTGCACCGAGGCGAAGGTTACCCGTCCGCCGGGCCCGTCCAGGGTCATCGGCGGCTCGACCGGCAGGGCACCACGCTCCACGGCCTCGGCGAAGGCCGCAGCCGCGTCCGGTACCCCGAGTCCGACGACCGCCACCCCGTCCCCGTGCCGCCGGACGTACTCGTCGGCCCGGTGTGCCCCGACCGACGACGTCACCAGCAGCGTGATCTCATGCTGCCGCAACAGGATCGACCGGCAGCCGGCGAGGCCGGTATCCGGATCGCCCTGGCCGTGCATCGTGAAGCCGAAGGAGTCGCGCAGTTCGCGGGCGGTCTGCTCAGCGTCCGCGACGTAGTACTCGAGATGGTCGATGGTCTGGATGTCCACGAACTGCCTCCGTCGGATCCGTGATCGATGGGGTGACTGGTCGTCCGACTGCCCGGTCAACCCGCCTTGGCCATGTCCTTGGTGGCGCGGGTGGCGAAGTCGGCCCAGAGGGTGGAGAACTGACGCGCCACGTCGGCGAGGGCTCCACTGCAGTGCGGTGGCAGGTTCTGGATGATCGATTCCCAGTCCTCGGCCCAGAGCGAGTGCAGGGTCAGCAGGCGGAGCAGGTTGCGCCCGGTTTCGCTGTACCGCAACGCGGGATCCGCCTTGAGTCGGTTGAGGATCGCGGCCTGGTTGGCGACCGGCGCTTGTTGCGGGCGGACCGGCGGTCGGGCGGGCGTCAATGTGCTGACCTCGGCGCGACGGTCGACGGCCGGTCCGACCCCGGCGGCCGCCCGACGGACCCGCCCGGGTACCAGATCCTCGCCGTTGCGCAGCCGGTTGCGCACGTCGCGGGCGGTCTCCGGGGAGATCGACGCCGCCTGCGCCACCTGACGCAGGGACAGGTGCGGCTTTTCCCGCATGAGCTGTCCGGCCAACCGACGGCCCGCGCTCCCGTCGAGCGGGCGCACCCGCCCGTCCTGCCCGACCCGGCTGGCCACCCGGTCGGTCGGATCGCCGATCCGGTTGCGGACGTCGGCCACCGTCCCCGGGGACAGCCCGGTGACCGCGGAGACCCGTCGGTCGGACCACTCCGGGTGGGAACGCACGATGCGCTCCGCGGCCCGCTTGCGGTCCGCCAACACGAGTGGCAGGCCGTGCGCGACGTTCAGTCTCACGGCGAGTACGAACGCGTCGGCGTCGGTGCCGTCGAAGAACCGGACCACGATCGTCTCGTCGCCGCGCAGCATGGCGGCCTTGAGCCGGTGCGCACCGTCGATGACGCGCATCGACGACCGGTGCACGATGATCGGCGGTACCGGGTTCTGTGTAGCCACCAAGGACTCCACATGCTCGAGGTTGATGCCAGACAGCCGCGGTGAGTCGGCAAAGGTCAACGAGTTGACGTCGATGCGGACCGCGGGCTGCTGCAGGATTTCTTCCTCCGGCGTCACTCCAGCTCCTTAGAAACCACCAGAATCTGAACAGAGAACAGCGACTTGAAGAATGCATCATCAAGTCAACAAACATAAATGGGTTGGGGTACCGGTCTTGTCGGCCGCCTTTGTTTGACGACTCCCGGACCGCATGGTTTTCCGGCCCGTAACAAGCGCCTGCGACGCTACCCAGCGAATTTATGTCGGTAAACCCCTGAGATGGGATTCGAACCCCCTGCCCGGAAACGCAAACCCCTACGTGACCCCTATACGGGTATCAATTACCGGGGATCTGCCCGACTGGTTCCGTTTCGCGGAATATTCGTGACGCCTACACGACATTTTCTAGGCACTTATTCACATAATGTCGATCACTACCGCAGAATGGCATTCGAACTAGGACACAACGGCCGGCTCGGCCACGGCCAAAGTGCGCCCCATCAGTGCCGACAGCACCGCGATGGCGTCGGCCAGCTCCGCGACATCTGCCTCATTGAGCGCCTGGTCGCCATCACACAACGCGACCTTCGGATTGGGATGGATGTCAATGATCAGACCATCCGCACCGACCGCGATCGCGGCACGGGTCAACGGCAGCACCAGGTCCCGGCGGCCGCCGGAGTGCGACGGGTCCACGATCACCGGCAGGTGGGACAACGACTGCGCGACCGGTACGGCACTGATGTCCAAGGTGTTGCGGGTGGCCGGTTCAAAGGTCCGGATGCCCCGTTCGCACAGCACTATGTCCAGGTTCCCGCGCTGCGCGATGTACTCGGCCGCGCTCAGCCACTCCTCGATGGTGGCGCTGAAACCCCGCTTGAGCAGGACCGGTCGGCCACTCTCGCCGACCGCCTGCAGGAGCGCGAAGTTCTGCATGTTGCGGGCACCGACCTGCAGCATGTCGGCGTAGGAGGCGACCAGGTCGACGTGGCCCGGGTCGATCACCTCGGTCACCACCGGCAGGCCGGTCTCGGCCCGCACGTCGGCCAGGATCCGCAGCCCGGCCTCGCCGAGCCCTTGGTAGGAGTAGGGCGAGGTGCGCGGCTTGAAGGCGCCACCCCGCAGCAGCGCGGCCCCGGCCGCCTTGGCCATCCGCGCGGCCACCAGCGTCTGCTCCGGAGTCTCCACGGCACACGGACCGGCGATCACGCTGAGCACGTCCGGACCGACCGGCACGCCACCCACCCGGACCACCGACCGCTGCGCGTGATGCTCGCGGCTGACCAGCTTGAACGGCACCGAGATCCGCATCACCCGCTGCACGCCGGGGCGGCTGCCCAGGTTGAGTGCCGCGAAATCGTCCAGATCCCCGACCAGTCCCACGATCGTCCGGGACACGCCCCGGCTGACGAACGCACTCCCGCCGGCAACGCGGACCAGGTCCACCACGGCGGCGAGGTCATCTTCGGTGGCATCGGGGGCCATCACCACAACCACGGAAACTCCTTCTTGTCGAGGGTTACCGTCGTCTTTCCGCACTATGAAATGCGCGACAGAATGGATCGGACGACGGTCATCGGTAAACAGGCAGACACAGCGTGGGTGATGCCCGGCATTCATTCAAGAATGGAAGCGGTCTTATTGCGCCGCGCTGTCCAACCGTCGGAGCCGCGCGGTTGGACAGCGATAGTCGCGACACACTGTTGCGCCACACTCGTCCTGGTTACCTTGTGGCGGGCGGCACCGTGGATGGCTCCGCCGTGACGTGTTCTATTCATTGCCGGAGGAGACCGTGCCCCACGTCAATACCAACGGCATCCGGCTGTCGTACGAGCGATCCGGCCGCGGTGAGAGCGTGCTGTTCATCATGGGCCAGGCCGCCGCCGGCCACGTCTGGTCCCTGCACCAGACGCCGGCCGTGCAGCGGGCGGGCTACGAGACGGTCATCTTCAACAACCGCGGCGTCGCGCCCTCGGACGTGCCGCCGGGCCGGTACAGCCTCGCCGACATGGTGGCCGACACCAGAGGACTCATTGAGTCGCTGGACCTGGCTCCGTGCCGGATCGTCGGCACGTCACTCGGCTCGATCATCGCCGAGGAACTCGCGATCGGCTGGCCGCACCTGGTCCGCTGCGCGGTGCTGATGGCCACCAGACCCCGCGCGGACGTGGCCCGGCTGGCCCAGACCATGGCGGAGCGGGCCCTGCGGGACAGCGGTATCCGGTTGCCCGCGAAGTACAACGCCGTCGACACGGTGACCAGGATGCTGTCACCGGCGACCCTGAACGACGAGGCCGCTGTCGCGTCCTGGCTGGAGATCTTCGAGCTGGCCGCCGAGTCCAGCACCGACGGCGCCGGTCAGGCCTGGGTGGACACCACCACGGACCGGCGGGCCGCGCTGGGCGCGATCACCGCACCATGCCGGGTCATCGCGTTCACCGACGACAGGATCGCTCCCCCGCACCTCGGTGTGGAGACCGCCGACGCCATCGGAAACTGCGACTTCGTGGAGATCCCCCGGGCCGGGCACCTCGGCTATCTGGAGCGCCCCGACGAGGTCAACGCCGCGATCCTCGAATTCCTCGGCAAGTACTGACCCACGATCACCGACAGCGAAAGCGAGGGCCGCTACATGGCCATGATGAGCGGCCCGGCCATGGGGCCTATGCCGATGCGACCCGGCTCGGACATCACCGGACGCGAACGGATCCGCAAGGGGACGTTCCGACGGATCCTCCCGTACGCCCGGCACTACCGCTGGTCGTTGACCGCGTTGGTGCTGCTCACCGCAGTACACGCGAGTCTCGCCGCGCTGAGCCCGATCGTGCTCAAGTTCATCATCGACGACGGCATCGTGCCCGGACGCCGCGACGTCGTCATCTGGTTGTCGCTGCTGATCGCCGGTCTCGCCGTGGTCGACGCGGGCGCTGTCTACCTGCAGACCCGGCTGTCCGGCCGGGTCGGACAGGGCCTGCTCTACGACCTGCGCACCACCGTCTTCGCCCACGTGCAGGCCCAACCTGTCGCGTTCTTCACCCGCGCCCAGACCGGGTCGCTGGTCAGCCGGCTCAACACGGACGTCCTCGGCGCGCAGCAGGCGGTCACCTCGCTGCTCTCCCAGACGACCTCCACCCTGCTGACGTTGGTCATCGTGCTGGTCACGATGTTCACCCTGTCCTGGCAACTGAGCATCGTGGCGCTCATGCTGGTGCCGATCTTCCTGCTGCCCACCAAACTGGTCGGCCGCCGGCTGCAGCGCCTCACCCGCCGCCGCATGCAGCACGACGCCGACATGGCGACGATGATGAGCGAACGGTTCAACGTGGCCGGCGCGATGCTCACCAAGCTGTACGGCCGGCCGGAGAAGGAAGCGGCTACGTTCGCCACCAAGGCGGGCGCGGTGCGCGACATCTCCACCAGGATCACCGTCTACGGACAGTTCATCGTCATCGTGGTCACCCTGCTCACCGCGTTGACCAGCGCGATCGTATACGGCTTCGGCGGCACCCTGGTCATCGGCGGCAACCTGCAGATCGGCACCCTGGTGGCCATGGCCGCGCTCCTGCTGCGGATCTACGGGCCGATCAACCAGCTGTCCAACATGCAGGTCAACGTGATGACCGCGCTGGTCAGCTTCGACCGCCTGTTCGAGGTGCTGGACCTCAAGCCACTCGTGCGGGAGAGCGCCGACGCCCGGCCGCTGGCCGTGGGCGGCGCCGCCCCCACCATCGAGTTCGACCAGGTCTCGTTCCGCTACCCCAACGTCGCGGAGGTGTCGTTGGCCTCATTGGAGTCCATCACCCTGCGCGCCCCGGAACGACACCACGACAACTACGCCCTGCGCGACGTGAGTTTCAGGGTGCCCGCCGGGACACTGACCGCGCTGGTCGGCCCGTCCGGTGCCGGCAAGACCACCATCACCCAGTTGGTACCGCGTCTCTACGACGTCACGTCGGGGACGGTACGCATCGGTGGCGAGGACGTCCGGGATCTGACGCTACGGTCGCTGCACGACACGGTCGGCGTGGTGACCCAGGACGCCCACCTGTTCCACGACACGATCCGCGCCAACCTGCTGTACGGGCGCGAGGACGCCAGCGAGCAGGACCTGATCGAGGCCTGTGACGCGGCCCGGATCTGGTCGGTGGTCTCCTCGCTGCCGGACGGGCTCGACACCGTGGTCGGCGACCGGGGGCACCGGCTGTCCGGCGGTGAGAAGCAGCGGATCGCGCTGGCCCGGCTCCTGCTCAAGTCGCCGCCGATCGTGGTGCTCGACGAGGCCACGGCCCACCTGGACTCCGAGTCGGAGGCGGCCATCCAGCGGGCGCTGCAGACCGCGCTGCACGGCCGGACCTCGCTCGTCATCGCCCACCGGCTGTCCACCGTGCGCGAGGCCGACCAGATCCTCGTCATCGAGGGCGGCGAGATCAAGGAGCGGGGCAACCACGACGAGCTGCTGGACGCCGGCGGCCTCTACGCCGACCTGTACCGCATCCAGTACGCCCGCCAGGACGACGGCGCGGTCCCCAGCCGCGCCGGCTGACCGGCTCGCGCCGCGCGCGGAGACTCACTCCGCTCGCGGCGCGGCGACGGCTCATTCAGCCCGCAGCGCGGCGGCCGAGTGCGTGCGGGCCGCCCAACCGGCCGGGACCAGCGCACTGAGCACAGCCAGTACCACGCCGGACAGACCCAGCGCGAGCAGTTCGAGCGGGTGGTAGACGGTGACCACGGAATGCGGCAGTTCGGTGCCCGCCGCCCCGGCCATGACCGGTACGACTGCCCGGTGCAGCAGCCAGCCGGCCGGGACGGCGAGTACCCCGCCCAACGCCCCGACCGCCACCATCGAGGTCACCACCATGAGCCGGACCTGCCGGGGGGTCATACCGATGGCCTTGAGCACCCCGATCTCGTGTACCCGCTCCCGGGTGTTGAGCACGACGGTGTTGAACACACCGAGCGCGGCGACCACGGACAGCAGCACGGTGAGCGTGGCGATCAGGCCCAGCATCACCGACACCGTCTGGTTCTCCTGCGCCTGCGAGGTGAGCTCCGGCACCGCGCCCACCGCGGCCAACGGCGTCGTCGCGTTCTCCACATAGGTCTCGATGTCGGTCCCAGCGGTCAGCTCGACCTCGAACCACTGTGGAGTGACGCTGCGCACCAGGCCGTCGAGGGAGTCCGTGGACATCACGATGGTGGCGCTGGAGCCGTTGGCGAACACCTCGCCGACGATGCGCACCCGGCGCTGGCCGAGTTGAGTGCCCACGGTGATGGTGTCGCCCACCTTCGTACCGGTCAGCCGCAGCATCCGCGACGTGCCCACCGCCTCATCGGCACCGGCGTACCAGCGCCCGGACAGCACCGGATAACCGGCCTGCGAGGCGTCCCGATCGTAGGCCCGGATCGTCAGCGGCTCGGTGGACCCACCCAGGTTGGCCTGCACTTCGGTGAGCCCGAGCGCCAGTGCCGTGCCAGGCTGCGCCTCGATCGCGGCGCGCACCGCCACCGGGTCGGGCTCCGCGCCGGGTGAGCTGCCCCCCGGGCCGCCGGGCGGGCGGTAGCCGACCATGACCGGGACGGCCGACGTCCGGTCGAACGCGGCCACCACCCGGAACAGCGTGGTGGCCAGCCCGACGGCGAACACCATGGTGGTCGCCCCGAGCAGCACGGCGACCAGGGTCACCGCGGTGCGGGCCGGCCGGGCGAACGGCGTACCGAGGCCGAAGCTGACCGCCCGCGGCAGCCGGGTGCCGGCGAGCGCGCGACGCACCCGGTAGCCCCGGCCGGTGCGCGGCGCCCGGCCGACCGTGATGGCCGACACCGCGGACAGCCGCCCGGCGCGTACGGCTGGGCCGAGAGCGGCCAGCCCCACACTCACGGTCACACCCAGTAGGACGACGGCCAGGGTCCAGCCGGGCACCGCGGCCGCGCCCGGGATGTTGTACGCCGAGGCCGTCTGCAGCAGCAACGGTTTGGCCGCCAGCCAGCCGAGCCCCACCCCGGCCAGCCCCGACGGTATGGACACCCCCAGGATCTGGCCCACGAACACGGCCGCCACCTGCGCCGGTGTGAAGCCCAGCGCCTTCTGGATCCCGATCGACTTGTACCCGGCGACGACCGCGCCGGCCACCACGTTCGCCACGATGAGCACCGAAATAACCAGGCCGAGGACGCAGAACGCGATCACGAACGGCACCATCGGCCGCAGGCTCTCGGTGGCCCGCAGCCGGACGGCCTGATAGGTGGACGCACCGGTGAGCGCGTCCGACGGCAGCCCATCGGTGGCCCCGGCCAGGCTGGCCCGCACGGCATCGTCGCTGTCCGCGGACGCGAACCGGTAGAGCATCTGCCATCCGGGCACCGCCCCACTCGCGTGCAGAACATCAACCTGGGAAGGCCACACCCAGGCATCGCCGGTACCGGTGATGGAGTCGGCGATGCCCACCACGGTGAGCCTCAGACCACCGGCCACATCGACCGTGACCTGGTCACCGACGTGTGGGGCGACCTCCCGCCCCGGCAGGATGTCCTCGGACAGCACGATCTGCCCCGGCCCGGTCAGCCAGTCGCCGTCGACGAGATACAGCTGGTCAATGCCGGAATCCGCCGTCTCGCGACCCACGATCAGGCCCGGTGGCAACGGCATCCGGTCGCCACGGATCTGGGCGGACACGGTCTCGTACGGTCCGGACGCGGCCGTGACGCCGGGCCGCTTCGCGGTCGCCGCGAGGTCCGCGCTGCTCACCTTTGCCGCGTCGAAACCGGCCGTGGCGTGCGCGCCATGCTGGCGGTCGAAGGCCCGGTCGAACGGCGCCGTCGAGGCCACCAACAAGGCCAGAGCCAGGACAGCGGTACCACTGGACAGCAGCACCACCGCGCCGATGATCAGACTCTGCAGCCGGCGCCGGTGCACCGCACCCCAGGCCAGTCTTGCCACTGCTCTCACGTCGTCACCTGTTCGGTCAGTCGGCCGTCGCGCACCTCCACGATGCGGGTCGCGCACTGGCGCGCCAGGGCCGGATCATGGGTGACCAGCAGGATGGTCTGGCCGCGTTGGTTGAGGTCCCGGAGGAGTTCGATGATGTGCGTACCGGCCTGCGCGTCCACCGCGCCGGTCGGCTCGTCGGCGAGCAGCAACGGGGGTCGGTTGATCAGCGCCCGGGCGACCGCGACCCGTTGGCGCTCGCCGCCGGAGAGCCGGGCCGGGTAGGCGTTGGCCCGCCCGGTCAGCCCGAGTGTGGCGAGCAGGTCGTCGGCCCGGGCCAGCGCGTCGCGCCGGGGTACGCCGGCCAGTTGCGCGGGCAGCAGCACGTTGTCCCGCGCGGTCAGATCGTCAAGCAGGTGAAAGAACTGGAAGACGATGCCGATGTGATCGCACCGGAACTTGGCCAGCGCGGTCTCGGACTGGCGGTTCAACACCGTGCCGGCCACCTCGACGTCACCCTCGGTCGGCCGGTCCAGGCCGGCGACCAGGTTCAGAAGCGTCGATTTTCCACTACCGGACGGGCCCATCACGGCGACCGCCTCGCCCGCCGACACGGTCAGGTTGACGCCCTGCAGCGCCGGCGGCCCGGCCGTCTCGTACCGCTTGCCGGCGCCGCGCAGCCGTACCACGTCAGTCATAGGGTCACCGTAGCGGCGGACGGGCGCATTACGCCGGCTCACCGGACAGCGTCAGCCGCTCCGCCAGGTAGTGCGCGAGTGCGGCCACCGTAGGGTGATCCCACAGCACGTCCGGGTCGATCTCGAATCCGACGCGGTCCTCCACATCGGTCAGCACGGCGACCGCCCGCAACGAGTCCAGGCCGTACGCCGACATGGGTTCGGCGGGGTCGATCGTGCCGCCGGGGACCTTCAGCGACACGGCCAGGTGCGCGCACAGAAACTCCCGCAGTTCCGCCTCGATCGCGGCCGGATCAGACATGGGCTCACTCCGTTCATCTCAGACCGGCGACCAGCGCGGGCGCCGGCGGGTCCTGGTAGAGGGCGGCGATCCGACCTTCGCCGAACAGCGTGCGCATCGCCGAGCGCTGCACCTTTCCGCTGGTGGTCCGCTGGACCGTGCCCGGCCGGAGCAACAGCACCGCGGCCACCTGGACCCCGAACTCCCGACCCACCGTGTGCCGCACCTCAGCGGCCAGGGCCGGCAACCGGTCATGGGCGGCCCTGGTCACCTCGAACGCCACCACCACGCCCAGCGCGTCGGCGTCCCCCGCGTCGCTGGCGAACACGGCGCCGATCCGGCCCAGGTCCGGGTGCTGCACGCGCAACTCCTGCTCCACGTCCTGCGGGTAGATGTTGCGACCGCGCACGATCAGGGTGTCCTTGAGCCGGCCGTGGACGTACAACTCGCCGTCGTCGAGCACGCCGAGGTCACCGGTCCGCAGGAAGCCGTCCTCGCCGTCGGCGGTGCTGTTGCCGAAGGCCGCCGCACCGCTGTCGCTGGCCCAGTACCCGCGGGAGATGCTCCGCCCGCGCAGCCAGATCTCACCCAACTGACCGTCGGCCCGCGCCTGGCGGGTGTCGGGGTCAACCACCCTGACCTCGCACGCGCGGGTCGGTCGTCCGCAGCTGACGATCTCGCGTACGGGCTGACCCGGCTGGGGGTCGGAGAAGCTACCGGCGGCGAGCGCCTCGGGATCCACCACCTTCACCTGCGGTGTACGGGCCGGGATGCCGCTGACGTAGCCGGTGGCCTCGGCCATGCCGTACACCGGGGCGAAGGCCTCCACCCGGAACCCGGCCGGCGCGAACCGGTCGGCGAACGCCGCGAGCACCGCCGGGTTCACCGGCTCGGAGGCGTTGCCGGCCATCCGCAGGCGGGACAGGTCCAGCGCGCGCAGCTCCTCGTCGGTGACCCGGTCCAGGCACAGCTCGTAGGCGAAGTTCGGCGCGAAGGTGAACTCGACATTGTGCTCGTCGATCACCTGCAGCCACCGCACCGGGCGCCGTAGGAACGTCATGGGCTCCATCAGCAGGGCCGATCCACCGTGCAGCAGGGCGTAGAGCAACACCGCCTGCAGGGCCAGGTCGTGGTACAGCGGCACCCAGCCGCAGGCCCGTGACGGGTTCGAGAAGCCGAGCTCCCGCGCGGCGATGTCCAGGTTGTACAGAATGTTGTCGTGATCGATGATCACGCCTTTGGGGTCTCCGGTGGAACCGGAGGTGTACTGCAGCAGGGCGACGGTCGACCGGTCCAGCCGCACCGGGCGCCAGTGGTCCGGGTCGCCCAGTCCGGGTTCGTCACTGGCCGCCACGATGGCGTGCTCCGCGCCGAAGGCCTGCGACCATTCCCGGACCTCGCCCAGCTTGGCCGAGGTGGTGAGGACGGCGGACACGTCGGCGTTCGCCATGATCGTGGCCACCCGGAAGCGGTGGTGCTGATGGCGACCCGGCAACGGCGCCGGGACGGCGATCATGCCGGCGTAGAGGCAACCGACGAACGCGGCGACGAACTCCAGCCCGTTGGGGTAGAGCAGGAGCACCCGCGATCCCACCGGCAGTCGCCGCTGCAACCACTCCGCGCAGCCGCGCGCCTCACGGTCGAGCTGCTCGTAGGTCCACATCGTCATTCCGTGCCGCACGTCGTCCGGGTCGGCGAGGAAGCCCACCACGTCCTGTTGAGGCCGTTCGGCGGCGCGCTGGCGGAACAACGTCACGACATCCGGTGCGTTGCCTAGGTCGTAGCTCATCGCTGGCCATCCCTGGTCATCGGCCGCAGTGCGGGGCGGGTTGACGTCCGTTCAGCAAGCTGTCCCGCGAGTTGCGCGACGGTGGGGGTGTCGAAGATCTGGCGGATGTCGAGCTCG